>CADCTM010000365.1 GCA_902805485.1 uncultured Coleofasciculus sp.
ATTTAGCCCTAACACCTGCTGGTACAGTTTGCGGTTGATTAGAAAAAACCTGAACTAACTCTCCCAAAAAGTCTTCAATTGGTGGAATGTATCGTAAACTTCGCCAAATGATATACTGAAATTGTTCTTGATTGGACTCGGCAAACTTTACAGTTAAAGCCGTTTTGCCGATTCCTCCCATTCCTAACAAGGTAATAAGACGACACCGATCTTTCAAAATCCATTGCTCTAACGTTGCAAGTTCCGTCGTCCGTCCATAGAAAATCCCAGAATCTGGTGCTTCTCCCCAGTTTTGTACAGCATCACAATCTGCTTGCAGCAGCGCAACGCTCTCGCTAATTTCTTGCCAATTCAGTCCGAGTACCTGACTATAAGCCTTAAATGCATCTGCCTTAATGGGACGTTTTCCTGCCAAAAAACGCTTCCAAGTTCCCTCAGAAATTCCCTCAGCAAGATATCCTGCCGCCTCCCAATTTACCCCCAAAACTGCACTCGCTTCCTCAAGCCATTTGGGGTTATCCACATTCCACCCCTTGTCCTTTCTGGCTTGCTTGATTCTTGCGAGTCCCGCCGTAGAAGCTTTGAAAGTTTTCATCTACACATAATACTGTATTTGTCAAGGTCAGTTTTAAATCAGTGCCAACTGATCCAAAGCTGATCTACCCATACGTTTGCCTATCAAGGATTGTAGAGATATGGGCAGTAAAAAGATCATGAACGCCATGAAACCTGTAAACCTTCAACTTAAACGCTTACTCCAAACGAGTTCATTTACCCTTGCCGTCGTCCTATTTCCCTTAGTAGGATTAACGTTGGAGGTGAAAGATGTACCTAATCCCCGACAGATTCATCGTACTTGGGTAACGGATATGGCAGGGATTCTCGATCAGCCGACAGAAGCTAAAATTAATTCCCTAATTACACACTTAGAGCAGCAAAACGGCGCAGAAGTTGCCGTAGTTACAGTACCAGAAACCTCGCCCTCTGCGTCGCCAAAAGCCTTTACAACCAAACTGTTTAACTACTGGGGAATTGGGAAGAAAGGTCAGAATAATGGCGTACTAGTTTTAATCTCAAAAGGCGATCGCCGCGTAGAGATCGAAACAGGTTACGGTGTTGAATCCATTTTACCCAATGCCAAAGTCGGCAACATTATTGATACTCAAATTACCCCAAAATTTAAACAAGGTGACTTTAATGGTGGCGCTTTAGCAGGGACGAAAGCCTTGGTTGTTGCCCTAGAAAATCCCTCAGTGAGTAATCAACCCACGCCGATCGCAATTCCTCCTAACTCAGATACAACAACTGTAGCCGCTGAACCCGCCGCTATTTCGCCGGAACCAACTCAGGATAATAATGTGCTTTGGGGACTGCTAGGTGTGGGCGGTTTAATAAGTGCGATCGGGACTCTTGCATGGAGGAGGCGTCGAGTTTCAATTGAACCAGAAGGACAATCGCGTTTCAATGGCGGCAGTCGTACCTGTTTCTGCGCCACCTGCAAAAAACGCCTGGAAAAAGTAGACGACAGCATCATTCAAGCAACACTAAGCCAACCAGAGCAAGTCGCTCAAAAAATCGGCAGCATAAAATTTGAAGGCTGGAAATGTCCTAACTGTAGCCAGCAGCTAACTGGATCAGGATACCACCGAGTCGCCTTTGTGCCTCGCTCAGGTCAGTTTCGAGAATGTCCGACTTGTGAAGAATTGACAATTACGCACACAACGCAGACTTTGCAACGCCCAACTCAGTACAGCCAGGGAAGACGCCTAATTACCGATAAGTGCCAGTGTTGTGACTATCGCACAGAAAGGGAAGAAACAATTCCTCGCCTACCACCACCACCACCACCTTCTAGCAGCAGTGGCGGCGGAAGTAGTAGCAGCAGCTATAGCGGTGGCAGTAGTAATAGTAGTAGTGGTGGTGGCAGCTTCGGTGGCGGCGACAGTGGTGGCGGTGGTGCAGGCGGCAGTTGGTAATCACCATTTAACCCAAATTAGGGTGCCTCAAATCAATAAACTGCTTGCATAAGTGACACAATCCTTAGAGATAAATACTACTACGTCACATCAATAGACTTTTGCAAAAAGTTTAGTACATAAATCCGCAATTTATACCCTTATTATTTCTTTTGAGGTTATTCAACCATGACATTTGCTAGTCGCTTTACTCCTACTAACTACCTGACCACTGGTGGTATTGTACTCACCCTATTCGTGGGTATTACTCTGCTTAAATCTTTTGTAACAGTAAACCCTGGCGAACGGGGTGTAGTGATCACATTTGGCAAAGTGCAAAATGCCATCTTAGATGAAGGTATACACCCAGTTGTACCATTCATCACATCAGTCAAAAAGCTCAATGTTCGCATTCAAAAAACTGACATCGAAACGAATGCTGGTACTAAAGACTTGCAAAGTGTTCAAACCAAGCTCGCTCTCAACTGGTACATCGATCCAACTAAAGTTAATAAAATATATCAACAGGTTGGTGATGAACAGCAGATTACGACACAGATTATCACGCCAGCGATTACTGAGGTGCTGAAGGCAGCAACACCTAAAAAAACGGCAGAAGAAATTCTCACCCAACGCGAAGAATTAAAAGCTGTGATTGATGCCGCCATAAAAGCCAGACTAGCTGTTTATGGAATTCAAGTAAGTGAAGTTGCAATCGTAAATGTAGCTTTTTCTCCAGAGTTTTCCAAGGCAATCGAAGCCAAGCAAATTGCCGAACAACAAGCCAAGCAAGCTGACTATGAGGCATTAAAAGCCACCAAGCAGGCAGAAGCTGAAGTTAACCGCGCCAAAGGGCAAGCCGAGGCACAGCGATTAATGCGGCAAACTTTAACTCCTCAACTGCTACAAAAACAAGCGATCGAAAAGTGG
>CADCTM010000366.1 GCA_902805485.1 uncultured Coleofasciculus sp.
AGGTGCATTATCGTCGCCTTTCGTATTTAAAAAAAAGGCAGTGCAGAACCCTTGATCTTCTTTATCAAATAAACCAACGCCATTATATTTTTTATTTTGTTGGGCAGATAAAAGTTCCCAGTCAACTTCTGAGGAATTCACCGCTTCATCTGGTATCTTATTTCCCTTGCGGTCATAAATCGCGGCTTGTGCCAAATTTGATATTAAAGCCAAGCTAAGACCAAAGGAACCAATCAAAGTTTTTTTTGTCCAAGTTTTGCTCATGTTAGAGATACTTTGGTGTTTGTGGTTGATAATAAAGATGGGAGTTCTTGCAAACGTATCGCTATAGAACTTATCTCTAAAAACTGGGATACTTATGCAAGAAGTTAATTAAATTCAGGCATTTTCAAGTTGCTAAAATGACAACTCACTTCATTACGGCAGAAATTAACCTTCAAGAGACACCCACACAGCTACAACAAGAAATTGAGGCAGAATTGAAAAAGCAAGGGGAACCTTTGCGCTGGGCAATTACTCGTGTTGACATCCAACGGCAAAAAGCCCAAGTAGAAGCGATTGTAATAGTATCTGATTCAGCGATCGCCTAGTGAAACCTCCTTATACCGTTATACTCATTGTGCCTACAGGGATTGGGGCAGCGATTGGGGGTTATGCGGGGGATGCGTTGCCTGTGGCAAAAGCGATCGCCTCTTGTGCAGATCGTCTCATTACCCACCCTAACGTCCTCAACGGCGCCCAACTGTATTGGAACATCCCCAACGCCCTTTATGTGGAAGGCTATGGACTTGACAAATTTGCTTCTAAATGCTGGAGACTGCGACCCGTCCATCAAAACCGAGTTGGGTTAATTCTCGATCAAGGCATTGAACCCGACTTGCGCCTGCGGCATCTCCAGGCAGCGGATGCGGCAAGAGCAACATTGGGCTTAAATCTAACAGACTATGTAGTTACAGATGCGCCCTTAAATGTAGAACTGCGGACTGCTGAATCCGGGGCAAGTTGGGGGACAATTGGTAATCCGGGTAGCTTATTACGGGCGGCAGAAGTTTTAATTAATCAGGCAAAGGCAGAAGCGATCGCAGTTGTTGCCCGTTTCCCTGATGATCCTGGCAGTGATGCCCTTGCCGCTTACCGTTATGGACAAGGAGTCGATCCCCTTGCTGGTGCAGAAGCTGTCATTAGCCACCTGATCGTTCGTACATTCCAAGTGCCTTGTGCCCACGCGCCAGCATTGATGCCCTTGCCCCTCGATCCAGACTTATCGCCTCGTTCCGCCGCCGAGGAATTGGGCTATACTTTTTTACCCTGCGTCCTCGTCGGGTTGAGTCGCGCCCCGCAGTTTGTTGTCGAAGCAGACAAATTACCGCAAGACATCTGTGCCAGCGAAGTTGATGCCGTTATTATCCCCGCAACCGCTTGTGGTGGTAGCGCCCTGTTAAGTTTAAGCCAGTCCTCAGCCCAAATTATTGCCGTTGAAGAAAATAAAACTTCAATGCAAGTTTCTCCAGAAGCGTTAGGGATTAAAGCAATCAGAGTACACTCGTATTTAGAGGCATTGGGCGTTTTGGTTGCTCATCGCGCTGGCATCAGTGCTGACGCCCTTAGCCCCTCCTTATCGTCCCTGCATCGCTTATCACTCAGTGGCAAAACCGCTTCCCGAACATCCTGAAATTGAACCGTTGACGCGCACCCAAGTCCTGATTGCTATGGGTGTAACCGCCGTCATTTTGCTCGTTGTGGCTAAAATCTGGCTACGCCTGAGTTCCGTGACTCTCCTGCCCCTCCAGGGAACCAGTGAAGCTATATTTTTGGGGCTGGCTATCGCTATGGGAATTACTGGTGCGAGTGGGTTGGTATATCGCCTTTGGCCAGCCTATCGCCAAAGTGCCGACTACTATTTGCAGTTGGTACTTAAACCCTTAATCTTACCGGACATCATCTGGCTAGGACTGCTGCCTGGTATGAGTGAAGAATTATTGTTTCGGGGCGTGATGTTACCTGCCGTTGGTTTAAACGCTACGGGTTTGGTGGCAACAAGTCTGTTGTTTGGTGTATTGCATCTGAGTAGCCCCCAACAATGGCCTTATGTCGTTTGGGCGTCAGTCGTTGGCTTGTTGTTGGGGTTTAGCGCCCTGGCAACAGGCAACTTGCTAGTGCCGATCGTCGCTCATGTTGCAACAAATTTGATTTCTAGCTATCTGTGGAAACTAGGAAATAGACAAGTGGAAGCTTGATATGTGTGCAATAACCAAACATCATTTCACAATTTTGTCACGACTGGCGCGGATGCAAAATGTGACAGTACCAAATGCGATCGCTTTCGGGCGTTGGCAAAAGCAAATTTTCCGCAAGCAGATTATTGACAAAGAAGGTCTTGTCGTGCGTGATAGCGCCCAAAGTTCCTTATCAATTCCACCCATAAACGTTTTGAGGGTAAATCAAGTCAGTTGCTATTGGCGATGATAGTTAGGCGTTAGACAATTATCGGTTAATTTTTTGGTAAGGGCGCACTAAGAGGTGTGCCCCTACAGATGTAAGGCATTCAACCGAGAAATGCCATCTTTTATCTGTACAAACTTGCTCTGACTATTCACTAAGAAGCCGCACCAAAATAACTTACCGATTTAAGTTGTGTGGGCGGTATAACTACGGCAAAGACGGTGTGGTGTTAGACCGCACTGATTTAGTATAGTTTCTGAATTTGCACCAGTTAGATCGCAAATGTGCGGCATGACCTCTGGATTTTCAGAAGTAAAACCGTTCCTTAGCGGTTTAGTATGCCGAATAAAGGTGCTAAACCGCTAGATGCAGCTTAATAGATAGTTTGGCGGCAATTTAAAAAAGGACAAAGAAAATGAAAATTTGTGTAGCACAGACGA
>CADCTM010000367.1 GCA_902805485.1 uncultured Coleofasciculus sp.
ATGACCCATGACTAATGACCCATGACTAATAACCTTTCACTGGTAAAACTCCAGCTAAATCTAAAACTTTAGGAATCAAGTCTTCTCGCTTGACTGCCATCATGTGGACACCCTGACATAATTGCTGTGCTATCTGGACTTGCTCTGCAGCAATTTTTACCCCTTCCTGTAAAGGATCTGGAGCAGCGGCTAACCTGTCAATCACAGCTTGAGGAATATTTACACCCGGAACATATTTGTTAATAAATTGGGCATTTTTTGCAGATTTAAGCAGAAATATCCCCGCTAAAATCGGCTTATTACTAGCAACAGCAATTTGATCCATAAATTTCTCCAGCCGCTCAAAATCACTAATCAACTGGCTCTGGAAAAACTGCGCCCCTGCCTCTAGTTTACGCTCAAAACGACTTTGCAAACCAGACCAACTTTTGAGCTGCGGGTCAACGGCGGCACCGACAAATAAATCTGTAACGCCATCGGTAAGCGGTTTATCATTGGCATCCACTCCGCCGTTGAGCTTTGCAATTAGTTTTAGCAAACGTACGGATTCTAGATCAAATACGCTCTTGGCATCAGGATGATCTCCGGCTTTAATCGGATCTCCGGTAAGCGCTAAAATGTTGCGAATACCGAGAGCATGAGCGCCCATCAGATCAGCTTGCAGAGCGATTTTGTTGCGATCGCGACACGCCATCTGACAAATTGGCTCAATGCCATGCTGTAATAAAATCACTGAAGCCGCAAGCGGACTCATCCGCAACACAGCACGACTACCATCAGTAATATTAACCGCATGAACTCGCCCTTTAAGGGTTTGTGCCATTTCGACCATATGCGCCGGGTTGCCTCCCTTGGGCGGACATACCTCGGCGGTAATTAAAAATTCTCCTGACTCGGCAGCGTTACGAAACTTGTTTAGAGTGGGAGTCGTGCTTTGGGAATAGCTTTGTCGGGGCACTTTGAGATTGTCGGTTCTGGGTTGTAGGTTTTGCAGGGTATCGCTCATCAGTTTATGTAAAGTTGTTTGTTTAAATTTTGAGCTGAATCAAGGTACACTGCCTCATTCTCAACTCTTAACTTTATCGAGAAAGCTGAGGTAAAGCAGTAGCGCTCCCCCTGACTAAAGAATCCTGTCCCTTATAGGGCGATGCAGTGTCAAAAGGGCATTGAATAACCCATCGCCGTCTTAACCTTTAAGAGGGTTGAAGAAGCGATCGCTTCTGCCTTTTCTCTTCCCTGCCGCATTACCGACTCCACATATCCCTTATCTTCCATCACCGCTTGATATTTCTGTTGAATCGGTTTGAGGGCTTCAATCGTCGTTTCGGTCAACAATGGCTTAAATTGCCCCCAACCCATATCCTTACACTCTGCTGCCACCGCTTCCTTCGTCTTAAGAGAAAGCAGCATATATAGAGTTAGCAGATTATTACACTCCGGGCGCTCTGGATCATCAAACCATAACCCTTTCGTCACGTCAGTTTTACAACGCTTAATTTTCTTCTGGATATCCTCAGGCGAGTCAAGTAAATTAATTCGACTCAATTCCGAGGGGTCAGATTTTGACATTTTCCGTGTCCCGTCTGTCAAACTCATTACCCGCGCGCCTTCCTTGCGAATTAAGGGTTCTGGCAATTTCAACACCGGTTTATCGGGAGTGCCAAATTGGTCATTCAAGCGGATTGCAATATCACGAGTTAGTTCTAAGTGTTGCTTTTGGTCTTCGCCAACGGGGACTTTATCCGGGTCGTATAGTAGAATATCGGCTGCCATTAGGACTGGATAATCGAGCAAACCTACGTTGACATTTTCCCCTTGTTTAACAGCTTTTTCCTTGAACTGGATCATTCGTTCCAGCCAGTTGAGGGGTGTAATGCAGTTGAATAACCAGGTTAATTCGCTGTGGGCAGGAATATGAGATTGCACAAAAATTGTCGAGTACTCTAAATCTAGACCGCAGGCAAGATAGAGCGCAACGAGAGTGTAGGTATTTTCTGCCAATTTTGCGGGGTCGTGTGGCACTGTAATCGCGTGCAAATCAGCGACAAAGAGGAAATTTTCATACTGGCTTTGACCTTCTACCCAGTTGCGAATTGCCCCAAGATAGTTACCAAGATGATAATTGCCTGTTGGTTGAACCCCAGAGAGAACGCGCTGTTTGCCCATTTTTTGTTAACTACTTATGCCAGAACGAAGGGAGATTATGTAAATGTCCCGAGTGTTTATCCGTTCTATCAATTTTGCCACTTGTCAGGCTTTTCTGGGTAAAGGTTGATTAGACTGGCACGAATCAAGAATCACCCCCCTAGTCCGCCTCAGTTTTTCTTCCGGACTAAAACGCCAACCGCAAAATAGACTTCTTGCACGAATCAAGAAATACCCCCCTAACCCCTTTTTAAGGGGGGAAACTAGATTCTTGCTCCCTCTCCTTGCTAACCGGAGCTTTAGTGAGGAGAGGGTTGGGGTGGGGTGATATTTGTATTCATGCAAGTAACCTGCCAAAAAGCGATCGCTAAAGTTCTAAAAAAGCTACGGTAATAACTTTGTTCCGTTTGTTTTCATCGGATTAGGTGTGTTTATTATCCTGTGAAATAGCGCTTTGACTCCACCTGCTCTCGTTGCAATTTATTTTTGTTTAATTTGTTAGGTTAGAATCAATCTGGTTTTTTTGTGGCTTAATTGTCCCAAGAGCCGGGATTGGACTACTAGGTTTTGTTCCGATCATCATCGGTCTGGTGCTACATCGCTTATTTATTAACCCGTCAGCATACTATTGCTCGCATTTTAACTCGTTACGATCAGGCGATTGTCCCTTTTGTCTTGCTTGGCTTGGGGATTATGTTCTGATTTACAGTGGTACTTTTTAGATTCTGCAACAGTT
>CADCTM010000368.1 GCA_902805485.1 uncultured Coleofasciculus sp.
ATAACCCAACTAATTTACCCCCTGACTAGGCGTTGTATTGATCGGCAGGATCGCCATAGGGGTCTTCACTGGCAGGGCTTATATCCCCATACTGTCCATCGGCTATCTGGTCGGCAGGATCACCGTAGGGGTCTTCACTAGCAGGGCTTACATCCCCATACTGTCCATAACCTTCAGCTTCCCGTGTTGAGAACCCCTGTTGGTCGTATTCAGCACCTTGCTCAACTCCCTCGTCATTACCGACAAGCGCATCCGTCACTTTTTTAAAAAATCCGTCTACCATGATTATTCTCCTTATTAAATTGCTCAAGAACAGGCTATGTCTAAAAGTTGTAGACCTGTTTCACATAGCCGTTGCCTTTTTCATCTTTACCCTGTCGTAGCAAAGTAGCTGCCTAATGAGCTAGCGTGAGGAAAGCGATCGCCTTGCGGAGCGTTAAGTTCAGCGCGATAAATAGCACTGTAACGTCTGGAATGCAACTTTCAAGGACAGTGACAATTATTTTGCTGGGACGGGAGCTAGCTCCGTTTGTGGCAGATCTCGTGCTACATCACTTAAAGTCCGACCTGTCTGTTTGTTGTTGTATCCCTGTAAATCACGATACTTTTGCGCTTCAGACTCTGGTACACGAATTCCTTCTGCTGGCGGCGTTACCCAGTGCGCCCGGTTTTGAGCATCCCGGTAGTAGACGCGCCCGTTTTTAGATAAGTAATACTTGCCCTGCGCTCCCTTTTCTTGTTTGTTTTTATGTCTTGTGTAGAGGTAGTAAAGTGCCGCAGCTCCGCCCAAAATTGCGACTTTCTGTCCAGTTGACAACCCTTTCTTCTTCGCTTGTTGAGGTTGGGTGGCAGGTGCGGGATTATTTTGTGTTCTACTCGCTACTCTACTATCATCTACAGGCGGTTGTACGGCGCTGTCGCGGCTACCAGAGCAAGCTGTAAAAAGTGGAACCATTAGCAGCCCTGAAAGCAGCCATGCCATGGGGCGTAAGTTTTTGGGCGGGGAGTAGATTATCTTCATTGCATCTCCTGCTTGTCTGAATTGACAGGACGGCGTATTTGGGACGGTTAACGAACCTGAGCTGCTACAAAAATCGAGCTTTTTTACTACCTTAAGAACTTTTCAAAGCTTGTTCAATTTGAAGGTCTTGGTAGATGACCCACGACAGCACAGGCAGTGTAGATTTATTTGAACTTAAACTCAATCTTCAACTGAGGCGCTCCTAACTCCATCCAGCCTTAGAGGGAATTCTGAGTGTTTATGTTTCCTCCTATAGGAGTACTCCGCAGGATGAATAATTTTGTTAAGCCGAACCGATCCAAGTGCAAAACCTATACTGATTTCTGGCAAACTTTGAAATTGCCGTCAGCCAAAAGCAATTGTCTTGTGCGATCGCGATTTAAAGCCGAAGTTGTTGGGCAATTGCTTCCAAAGGATTTGGTTGAGGCGCATCCGAACGTTGTTGAGGTACAGTTGTCAAATAAAGTTTAATATTTGTATCATCAACCCAACCCGAATAATACTTCACACTCGTAGATTTTCGAGAAAGATTCAGCAAATCAAAGTTACCCCTAATCGCGTATGAATTAATGGGAAGATTCGGATCAACACGGCTTGGACTAATGCCTCTTGGTCCTCCTCCCACAAGATTCAAAGCCACTTCATCAAGTCCTCTAACAAAGCGCAAGCCATCCCAATGCCACTCGTTACCTGCCCAATAAAATTGGGGCTTCCCAGGTTGAATTTCTGCTCGGATTTGCTCAACTTCCTCCGAGAAAAACTCAGATCCTTGCTCATCTAATGTTACTGTAAAACCTTGGGGATATCTCACCTCATAGCGACCTTTACCCGTTTGGTAATTCAAAGGTGAGAACCAAAGCACTTCGGCTGTTTCTTCATTATTTTTAGTTGGAGATAATGTTGCTGCTTGAGTCTTATTCGTTGAAGAACTATAAAGAGGAATTCCTTCTTTTTGCAATTTCGTGACTACGGCAAATCTCTGACAAGACCAACTCTTAAAATCATCAGCAGCTTGCCAATTTATCTGACAGATTCCATTACCTGTACTCACCCAAAGCTGATCATTTTCTAACTTAAGTTTATCAGGAATCGCGCCTACTATTGGACTATTATAAACCTGGTAAAATTTGACAGAGCCAGATTTGAGGTTGCCGGGTTCAGGACGGTAAGCAACCAGTCCCATTCCCGGCAAATAAGGATTCCCTTCAGCACTAATTCGCGTTCCCATCCAAAAGGTAGGATTATTCGAGTTTCCAGTAATAACTAAATCAGTAATTTGTTGGCGTTTAACTGCTTCCGGCTGAATAATTATTGAAGTATTATTTTCTGGTTCATAACTAACAATTGTTGCAATGCCATTTGCACCTTCTCCTTGCTCCGAGGCTACGCTCCAAAACAAGCGGTTATCATGTTTAATGGCGGCGGTAATTTCCGGTACTCCTAAACTTTGACCAATCTTTTCTTGTCTGACTTGATTAAGTGTGTAGAGTGTTTGGCGCTGAGGTTGCTTATTACCCGGAAAAATTAGCTCAAAGACGACTTTTTGCGGTTCGGTTCTTGTTTGTTCACTGGGAAAAGGATTAGGTTCAAGAATGACTCGGTATTGATAAGTCTGCCCATTAAAATCAATTGTTTTAAATCGAGGATTTGCCAGTTCTTTCTGATATTGTGCGCCATCCATCGTTGGCTGCAACTCGCTTGGTAAAGTTCCCGGTTGCACTGCCCATTTCTTATTACCTCGACAAAATACAAAGTCATATTTCGAGGTTTGAAATTTGATAATATTATCCTCTGATACGATATTGCGAATCTGATATCTGAAGTTTTCGTAATAACCCTGTTTCAGGGAAAATTCTA
>CADCTM010000369.1 GCA_902805485.1 uncultured Coleofasciculus sp.
TCTAAATTCTTGATAGCGGAATATATCTTTTACATCAACTTGAGAATGAGTTCTCTTAAGGTCTTGCAAATCTTGATGTATCCAGTTCCAAATTTGACCTGTTTGATTTAAGACATTACCCCAGAAGCTAGCGTAGAAGAGAGGAAGTGGCTGCTCTCTTTTAATGAATTCCTCTTTAACGAGAGCTTCTAATTGTTTTGAATATCCGGCATTTTTTGTAGCAACGCCGTGGAGAAAAAATACAAGCATTCAGAATGATTTTCCTATGATTAGAGCTGTTATGCCTTTCTCTGATTCCTTTCAAACATCCGCACAAATTACATCATAAAAAATCCCCCACCATTTGGCAGGGGATTTTGATTAATTACCTACAACGCTATTAAGCTTAGTTAGCCAAATTTACCAGCAGTCGAGGCAATCAGGAACGCCGCATAGGTAAGGATGTAGCCAACGGTGAAGTGAGCCAAACCAACTACACGACCTTGGACGATGGATAGAGCAACGGGCTTGTCCTTCCAGCGAATCAAGTTCGCTAGGGGAGTACGCTCGTGTGCCCAGACCAGAGTTTCGATCAACTCTTGCCAGTAACCTCTCCAGCTAATCAGGAACATGAAGCCAGTTGCCCAAACCAGGTGTCCAAAGAGGAACATCCAAGACCAGACCGCCAGGTTATTCATCCCGTAGGGGTTGTACCCGTTAATTAACTGAGCTGAGTACAGCCAGAGGTAGTCACGTAACCAGCCCATGAGGTATGTCGAAGACTCATTGAACTGAGCGACGTTACCTTGCCAAATACCGAGATGCTTCCAATGCCAGTAGAACGTAACCCAACCAATGGTGTTGAGCATCCAGAACATGGCGAGGTAGAAGGAATCCCAGGCTGAGATGTCGCAGGTACCGCCACGGCCTGGACCGTCGCAGGGGAAGGCATAGCCGAAGTCTTTCTTATCCGGCATCAGCTTGGAACCACGAGCATCCAACGCACCCTTAACCAAAATCAAGGTGGTGGTATGGAGTCCTAATGCGATCGCGTGGTGAACCAGGAAATCGCCAGGGCCAATGGTCAAGAACAGAGAGTTTGTACCACTGTTAATCGCATCCAGCCAGCCAGGTAACCAGACGTTGGCGTAGTTTGGCCAAGCCGTGGTGGCGATACTGTCAGGATTTGACAACAGAACGTCCATTCCATACAGCGCCTTCCCGTGGGACGCTTGGATGAACTGTGCAAATACTGGTTCAATCAGGATTTGCTTTTCCGGGGTGCCAAATGCTTGCATTACGTCGTTGTGGACGTACAAACCTAGGGTGTGGAAGCCCAAGAATAGAGACACCCAGGACAAGTGCGAGATAATCGCTTCTTTGTGCTGTAGCACCCGATCCAAGACGTTTCCTTTGTTTTGCTCCGGATCGTAGTCCCGGACCAAGAAGATCGCACCGTGAGCGAATGCACCAACCATGATAAATCCAGCAATGTACTGGTGGTGGGTGTAGAGCGCCGCTTGCGTGGTGAAGTCTTTCGCCATGAAGGCGTAAGGAGGCAACGCATACATATGCTGCGCCACCAAGGAGGTGACAACTCCTAGAGCTGCTAGGTGAAAGGCTAGCTGGAAGTGTAGGGAGTTGTTGTAGGTGTCATACAACCCTTGGTGAGGGAGGTTGAACTGACCTTCACTTTTGCCACCCAACAATCCGGCTTTGGAGTTGAGCATTTCTTTAATGCTGTGACCAATTCCGAAGTTTGTCCGGTACATATGACCGGCAATGATGAAGATCACTGCGATCGCTAAATGGTGATGGGCGATATCCGTCAGCCACAGAGACTGTGTTTGAGGATGGAACCCACCCAAGAAGGTCAAAATCGCTGAACCTGCGCCTTCTGAAGTCCCAAATACGTGTCCGGCTGTATCTGGGTTCTGGGCATATACTCCCCAGTTTCCTGTGAAGAAAGGACCCAAGCCTGCAGGGTGTGGCTTTATCGATAGGAAGTTTTCCCAACCTACGTGCTGTCCCCGTGATTCGGGAATAGCGACGTGAACCAGGTGTCCTGTCCAAGCTAGAGAGCTTACACCAAACAGACCCGCTAGGTGGTGGTTTAGCCGAGGTTCTGCACTCTTAAACCAAGCCAAGCTAGGTCGGAATTTAGGTTGCAAATGTAGCCAACCTGCAAATAAGAAGACCGCTGACAACAATAAGAGGAACACTGCACCTTGGTACAGGTCGTTATTTTTTGTCATCCCAATGGTGTAGAACCAGTGGTAAACACCTGAGTAAGCAATGTTAACCGGGTTAGAGGCACCTGCTTGAGTAAAAGCGTCTACTGCGGGTGCGCCGAATTGAGGGTCCCAAATCGCGTGGGCGATGGGACGGACATTTAGTGGGTCTTTAATCCACTGCTCAAAGTTACCTTGCCACGCTACGTGGAACAGGGTGCCAGAAGTCCACAGGAATATGATTGCGAGATGGCCGAAGTGAGAAGCAAAAATCTTTTGATAAAGATTCTCTTCGGTCATGCCATCGTGGCTTTCAAAGTCGTGAGCCGTGGCAATCCCGTACCAAATCCGACGTGTTGTCGGATCTTGGGCGAGGTCTTGGCTAAATTTTGGAAATTTTGTTGCCATCTGTCTTAGGAAATCCTCCTCGCTAGACACATGAGACTTATGCCAAGGAAGCTGCTCATTCTCTGTCTGGATGACCCCCTGGAACAGGTGTTCCAGGTTTTGAGAGGGTCAAGGGCAGGTAAGACACGTAATTGTGTCCTACTTTAACTTTGGTATCGATTCAAAGAGCTGTTAGCCAATTGAGATGATTCTTGCCAGGAAGAACGCCCACGTTGTGACGATTCCACCTAGGAGGTAGTGAGCTACCCCTACAGCCCGTCCCTGAATAATACTCAGAGCGCGTGGCTGAATTGAAGGCGCTACTCTTAATTTATTATGTGCCCAAACAATTGATTCAATCAGCTCTTGCCAGTAGCCGCGACCACTGAACAGGAACATTAGGCTGAAAGCCCAAACAAAGTGAGCGCCCAGGAACAGCAAACCATAGGCTGAAAGAGCAGAGCCGTAGGAGGTAATTACCTGAGAAGCTTGCGCCCACAAGAAATCACGTAACCAACCGTTGATGGTGAGCGCACTCGTTGCAAAGTTGCCACCTGTGAGGTGAGACACCGTGCCATCAGGCGCTACTGTACCCCACACATCGGATTGCATCTTCCAACTGAAGTGGAAAATTGCGATCGAGATAGTGTTATACATCCAGAACAAGCCCAGGAACACGTGGTCCCAACCTGATACCTGGCAAGTGCCTCCACGACCTGGCCCGTCGCAGGGGAAGCGGAAGCCCAGGTTTGCTTTGTCTGGAATCAAACGAGAGCTGCGGGCAAACAGCACACCTTTAAGCAGAATCAGTACGGTGACATGAATTTGGAAGGCGTGAATATGGTGGATCATGAAGTCCGCCGTACCCAGTGCAATTGGCATCATCGCCACTTTTCCACCAACCGCTACAATGCCGCCACCAAATGCATAGCTAACAGGTTCTAGCGCATTGGGAGCCGTGCTGCCGGGGGCTAAAGCATGAATGTTTTGAACCCATTGAGCAAACACCGGCTGTAATTGAATCGCTGAATCCGAGAACATATCTTGAGGACGACCAAAAGCCCGCATCGTGTCGTTGTGAACGTACAGACCGAAGCTGTGGAAGCCTAGGAAGATACAAACCCAGTTGAGGTGAGAGATAATTGCGTCTCGATGACGGATTACTCGATCCAGCAAGTTGTTCTGGTTCACCACTGGGTCATAATCCCGAACCATATAGATTGCAGCGTGAGCTGCACCACCCACAATACAGAATGCTCCAATCCACATATGGTGAGTAAATATGGAGAGCTGCGTTGGGTAGTCTGTCGCGATGTACGGATACGGGGGCATCGAGTACATATGGTGAGCCACGATGATTGTCAGCGAACCAAGCATGGCAAGGTTGATTGACAACTGGGCGTGCCAAGATGTGGTTAGGTTTTCATAGAGACCTTTGTGTCCTTCGCCAGTGAAGGGACCTTTATGGTTCTCTAGAATTTCCTTCATGCTGTGACCAATGCCCCAGTTCGTCCGGTACATATGACCAGCAATGATGAACAGAACAGCGATCGCCAAGTGATGGTGAGCCGTATCTGACAACCACAAACCACCGGTGACTGGATTTAATCCTCCCTTGAACGTTAGGAAATCAGAATACTGACCCCAATTCAAGGTGTAGAAGGGTTTCAATCCTTGAGCAAAGCTTGGATATAGTTCTGCCATCAAGCTGCGGTTCAAGATGAACTCGTGAGGCAGGGGAATGTCACTTGCAGCAACCCCGGCATCCAACAGCTTGTTAATTGGCAGAGCTACGTGGATCTGATGCCCCGCCCAACCCAAGGAGCCAAGTCCAAGTAACCCGGCTAGGTGGTGGTTCATCATTGATTCCACGTTCTGGAACCATTCCAGTTTGGGCGCCCGCTTGTGGTAGTGGAACCAACCCGCAAACAGCATCAGAGCTGCCATTACTAGACCGCCGATCGCGGTGCAGTAAAGCTGGAACTCATTTGTGATCCCAGAAGCACGCCAAATCTGGAAGAATCCAGAAGTGATCTGAATGCCGTGGAAACCTCCACCGACATCACCATTCAAAATACCTTGACCAACAATCGGCCAAACGACTTGAGCGCTTGGCTTAATGCTTAATGGATCGCCCAACCATGCTTCGTAGTTGGAAAAGCGAGCGCCATGAAAATACATACCGCTCAACCAGACAAAGATCACAGCTAAGTGACCGAAGTGAGCGCTAAATATTTTTCGAGATACGTCTTCTAAGTCACTAGTATGACTATCGAAATCATTGCCGAGAGCGTGAAGGTTCCAAATCCAAGTTGTGGTTTTTGGGCCTCTAGCTAGGGTGCGGTCAAAGTGACCTGGTTTAGCCCACTTCTCAAATGAAGTAGGTACCGGGTCTTTATCGACCACTACTCTAACTTTACGCTCTCCCTCAGGAGGGCTAATTGTCATGAGGAATCTCCTCTCTAGACAAGGAACGAGAAATATCCCAGGGGGAAGTTGATTTTTATGCCGGAAAGCACCTAAGTCAGGAGGCTTTCCTAGAAAACGAGATACTCGTTTTGAATAAATCGAAAGGCATTACCTTCTGTAGTAGATGATAGGTCGTGCTTTAGGCAGTCTTTGAGGGCACTTAACAATAATTCAAATTTCGGCAAATCAAGCTCTACTTTGGCTTGTAATCCGAAAACACTCCGAAAAAAAGTCAAGGGGAATGGCGCGAAATGTTATAAAACGCAATCTTTCAAGAGATTAGGCTCAGAATTTGATCAGCAGCAGGATGTAGCGCCAAAATGATTAATGGAGATGACTCCTCAGCACAAAGCGAAAATTTCCGCCAATTTCACCAGAGGAGGTGGAACCGTTTCCGCTATAGTGCCTATGGACAGCTTCAGTGCAAAAGTTAAGATGGAATGCCGGTGGCAGTAAGGAGATTACGTGGTGGGTAGGAATTGCCAGTGGATAACGATGAAAGGACTTATTTCATTCCTGTTGACCGTGGTTTTAGCTTGCGGTCTGGTAGCTTGTGGCGATCGCTCAGAAACCCCGTCAACATCTAAAACCGACGGAACCAAGATTCAGGTAACCGGATCACTTTCAGAGGCAGCGCCACCAAGAGTGATTCAACAACTAAGTCAGAGCTTGGACATTTACCAGCCTCAAGTCACAATAATCAGTCCTCAAGCGGATCAAATACTCCAAGACACAACTGTATCCGTACAGCTTCAGGTTCAAGACTTACCAATCTTTCAAGATCCAGACCTAGGAATGGGACCCCATCTTGAGGTAATCCTGGACAACGAACCTTACAAAATGGTTTATGACTTGGATCGCCCCCTAGTTTTTCCCGATTTAGCACCAGGCACTCACACCCTGCGCGTAATTGCCTCAACCCCTTGGCATGAGAGCTTCAAAAACGAAGGAGCCTACGCCCAGACAACCTTTCACCTCTTTACAAAGACGACCGACAATAACCCTGATCCAGCACTGCCTCTGCTAACCTATAGCCGCCCTACAGGCAGTTACGGAGCCGAGCCAATTATGCTCGACTTCTACCTAACTAACGCCCCACTTCATCTGGTGGCTCAAGAAAACCCAGACGATGAGATTGCTGATTGGCGAATTCGGGCAACCGTCAACGGTCAAACTTTTGTTCTCGACCGTTGGCAGTCTATTTATCTCAAAGGATTTAAACCAGGCAAAAACTGGGTACAGCTAGAATTTCTCGACGAACAGGGAAATCCTGTCAAAAATGTTTTCAACAACACAGTACGGTTAATTGACTACCAGCCAAAAGGCAAAGACACCTTATCTAAATTAGTACGCGGCGAACTCTCTGCCGTTGCCGCTCGTGGCATAGTAGACCCCAACTACAAAACCAATCCAACACCAATACCAACACCCAGTGCCTCCCCAGTCGAACCCCCAACCCCAATACCATCCGTTACTCCTTCCGTAGAAGAAGAGCCAACCCCACCCGCGCTCCCGGAAGAACCAACTCCAGCCCCTGAACCAACGCCCACCGAAGCCCAGCAGAGTGAGCAGCCTAAATCTGGCGGTTTCTTCGGTCGCTTCCGTCGTCCAACAGAGACGCCGACACCCTCATCTGTACCTGTTGTTCCTAAAGAAGCACCGACACCCGAACCGGAAGCAACCGTTACGCCGAGTGAATCCCCAGCACCTGTAGAGGAATTGCCTCCAACTGGAGAATCAATTCCAGCTTCCCCCCCAGAGACTCAAAAACCCAAATCAGGCGGCTTCTTTGGTCGTTTCCGTCGCCCAACTGAGGCTCCGGCATCCTTACCTAAAGTGCCAGAGGAACTAGAAGTTCCCTCACCGGAAGCAACAGAAGTAACGCCACCCGAACCATCAGTAGTTCCGAGCCAACCGCCAGCAGCGTTAGAGGAACCTGTAATACCAGTACCAGCCCCCGTGATCAAACCTGTACCCGTACAGCCTGAGGTAACAGAAACACCCTCAGAAGAATCAGGTGCGGCAAAGCCAAAACTAAATTTGAAGGAAATATTGCGATCGCCATCAGTCACCCCATCCCCCACAATCATCCCAGCTCCCGATGCAGCCCAATCCGGAATTCCGGCACGCTTCCTCAAAAAAACAGCTCCTAACGAGCCAGCCGAAGTTCCCTCCGAGCCATCAGCCGCTAATTCAGACAAACCAGATGCTTCTTTGACAGAAGAACCGACTCCGGAATTTCCCTAAGCTCAAAAATTGCAATATTGTTAGCTATGCAAGGAAAGAAATGATGCAGCCTCGTGTCCGAGCGCCAGAGTTTCCTCAAAACAGAATCTGGCTCAATACCGACCAGCCCTTGTTTCTAAAAGACTTAAAAGGAAGAGTTCTCCTGCTTGACTTTTGGACATACTGCTGCATTAATTGCCTGCATATCCTGCCAGACTTGAAGTATTTAGAAAACAAATACAAGGACAGCCTCACCGTTATTGGCGTTCACTCCGCGAAATTTGATAACGAGAAAGAAGCGGAAAATATCCGTCAAGCTGTCCTCCGCTACGATATAGAACATCCCGTGCTGGTGGATAGTAACTTCCACGTCTGGCGGCAATATGCGGTTCGAGCTTGGCCGACTTTGATTGTGATTGATCCCCAAGGATATGTAATTAGCACAGTGTCGGGTGAAGGCAATCGTGATGCTTTGGATCAACTAATCGGTCAGATCATCCAGGAACATCAAGAAAAAGGCACAATTAATTTTCAGGAACTCGCACTCACGCTGGAAAAACAGCATAAACCGTTATCCACACCCCTAGCTTTTCCCGGTAAGGTGCTTGTTGATGAAGTAGGCGATAGCGAAGCGCTTGGCAGCGGCGCAGGTCGCTTATTTATTGCCGACTCCGGGCATCACCGCCTTGTCGTCACTACACTAACGGGTGAAGTGTTACAGATCATTGGCACTGGAAAATCTGGATTAACTGACGGTTCCTTCTCTGAAGCTCAGTTCTTTTCCCCCCAAGGCATGGCTCTCGATGCCAAAAATCAAATTCTTTACGTCGCTGACACAGAAAACCACTGCTTGCGACAAGTTGACCTGAAAAATCAGCAGGTGAAAATTCTTGCCGGGACTGGTAAGCAAAGCCATAACATCAGACCTCACAATGGTTTGGCGCGAGAAACTGCTTTAAATTCCCCTTGGGATGTGGAAAAAATAGGCGATCGCCTTTTGATCGCAATGGCAGGTTCCCATCAAATCTGGGAAATGCAACTAGAAACAGGTATCGTCAGCACCTACGCCGGTACGGGTGCAGAAGCGTGCCTGGATGGATCACTCAATGAGGCGGCTTTTGCCCAACCAAGCGGTTTTAGCACCGATGGGCGAGAATTATACGTAGCTGATAGTGAAGTTAGCTCAATTCGCGCTGTTGGTTTAGTTGACAATTTGCCCGTCCGAACCGTCTGCGGCAGTGGTGAATTATTTGGTTTTGGTGATGTCGATAGTCACGGTTTAGATGTCCGACTTCAGCATTGTTTAGGGGTTGAATATACTCAAAATTATCTTTGGGTTGCTGATACCTACAACCACAAAATCAAACGGGTTGACCCCCGTACAGGTGACTGCCAGACGATGTTAGGCGATGGCACTGCCGGTCATCTTGATGGTCAAAGTACGAAGGCTCGCTTTTCTGAACCATCCGGTTTAAGCGCTAGTGCTGCCCACCTTTATGTTGCCGATACAAATAATCACGCTATTCGTCATATTGCTTTGGACACTCTTGAGGTAACAACTTTGGAGTTCCCTGGATTATGTGCGCCAGATGTCTGCCTACCGACGGCAACATCCTCGTAATTTTTCCAGAAAATTAGACTCTAATCTTCTGGGGCAGCAAATATCCGCAATACTCGTTCAATACTAGTTAAGTCACCAACAAGCCGCCGGACGGGTTGAGGCAAAACTCTCAGCAGGGTTGGTGTGGCGGAAATTTGATTCGCTTCTGCCTGATCGGGATGTTTAAAAACGTCAATGACTTTCAAGGTGTAAGGATAAGGCAGAGAAGCCTCTAACAACTGATGTAGGCTTTTAAGAGTATGCTCAGTTGCCGCACTGTGTCCAGAGACAAATAAGCGTAATACATAGCTCTCGGTATGCTGGGGTTGAGAGTGGGTGTTAATTGGTTGGGGTTTGTCAGGCGATGACAGCGGCGGTTGCTCAGAGCAGGCGATCGCATTTTCCTTTGCTACTGATGTACCTAGCTCGGATTCATTTGCCTGATCCTGGCTAGGGTTTAGAGCATCAGCAGCCTCTTTTTTAACACCATCTTCGTTCCCCTGCTCTTTAGGAGAACCTATTGGGTAACGTTCCATATTCGTAAATCCTTCTCGGTTAGCCGATTGAGACGCACTCGCGCCTAAGGAGTACGAGTAAGGGTAGGATAATCGCTCAGTGCGCTCAAATCTTACGATTAAGTCATGGTCTTCCCACAACTGGGGGAATTGGTGACGATAAGTTTCTAACACAATTGGATCACAAGAGCCGTCCTGCCAAGGAGCGATTTGCCAGACTAAATTGCCTGTGTCAAACACACAATTGAGCAGTGCCTGATGATGTCCCACCGGCTGATACATTTCCGCACTCTGCCGCAACTGCTGGGTTCGAGGATCGAGCCATCGATCAATTGTTGCCGTATACCCCGGTACTAAAAAATGAGGCGGTTCCGGCAACCGCAAGAGTTCTTGTAGACAGGCACATAGATGTAGATGCCAGTGTCCTTGCTTTGTGGGGTCGATTCCATAAATTAAATCTCCCCCCGGCGTAAATAGCGCAATGCCTTTAAAAAGCTGAGGGAAGAGTGATTTGTCCAATTTCTCTGGCGATAACTAAGGGCTAGAACGTTGAGAGGGTGAAAAATTAGGGATTACTACCCAAATCTCAGGAGTGGGTAATTAACCTTTTCGGTCTTAGTCTTTTTTGCTTTTCATAACCTCTTGCCCGAAACTAGCCGTACCTATCCTAAATCCGACCACGCAACATCATCGCCATCTCGTTTTGAGTGGGAGACATCTCAAGAGCTGTTTCTTCAGTAATCCGCCCTTCTTGATAAAGGTTAAATAAGGATTTGTTCATGGTAATCATGCCGTCAAATTCGCCCTCTTCCATTAGGGGGGTAATTTCGTCATTCCTACCTTTTTGGATATAATCCTTAATCGCCTCTGTGTTAATCAGGATATCGTGAAAAGCTGCACGCTTACCATCGGTTGTGCGACACAAACCTTGAGCGATGATTGACACCAAAGATTCAGCTATTGCTGACCGCATTGCCGGCTGCTCTTCCGCTGGGTAGAGTGTGAAAATCCGCTCCAGAGTTTTAACAGCACTGTTCGTATGCAGCGTACCCATAACCAAGTGACCAGTCTGAGCCGCTTTTAACGCCGTGTTAACGGTTTCTTTATCCCGCATTTCTCCAATAAGAATCACATCCGGGTCTTCCCGCAAAGATGCTTTTAAGGCATTGTCAAACTTGAGAGTATGTATCCCCACTTCCCGCTGCCTAATCAAGGCTTTGCGACTTTGGTGAACAAATTCAATCGGGTCTTCAATGGTGATGATGTGTTTTGGCATCTCCTTGTTCATGTAGTCCACCATCGCCGCTAGCGTTGTAGACTTTCCGGAACCCGTGGGACCTGTAACCAAAATTAAACCCTTATGGGTATGACAGACATCCTTCATGACTGAGGGCATCCGGAGCTGCTCTAGAGTCAAAATTGTTAGGGGAATTAGTCGCAGTACCATGCCAGGGCCGCGAAGGGTGTCGAAGATATTAATCCGCACCCGTGCAAAGTCATACTGAGTTGCGCCATCAAATTCCAGCGTGTCTTGAAAACGCCGAATTTCTTCATCTGTCAAGATTTCTCGCAGCCAACTCATGAAGGTTGCTTGGTCAGTATCGGGATAGTCGGTAAGTTCCATTTCGCCACGGTTACGGAAACGGGGAACTTCACCAACCCCAAGATGAACGTCAGAAAATCCCTTCTCATAAGCATGGTGGATCATATGCTGTAAAGTCGGTTGTCCCGGCGAGAGACTTGGACTACGCGCTGGCACTCGCGGTTTTGCTGCTGATGGGGGTGGCGGTGCGGCATTCGAGGCGACTTGTCCCGCCGCTGACGCAGGACGGGCAGATGGGGTGGCGACTGCACCAGGTTGTTGCAGCGTTTGTGAAGGGGGGCGTTGAGTCTTTCCCGCCGCTGCTTGACCTGTAGCCGCATTGCTTGGTGGGGGAGCTGGTGGAACTCCTGGTGGCGGCGGCGGGGGCATGGGCGGACGCTGTGAGTTTGTCATATTTCAACTACGACTTGGCTTTTTGAGAAGTGATTCTACGGACTCTTCTTTAGAATATTCCCTAACTTTAGAGTTCAGTAGCATTTATTCAAAACAATGCTAAATCTATTCGTCTTGTTGATTGAGATCTTCTCTTAAAAGCTTATGAAGACAGGTTAAGTCGCGGCTGATTTATGATTTTTCGCTTTGTGAGCCAAAGTATGAGAATAGCTCTTCATCTTTATAAGAAATGTTAAGCAAAATCCCTAGAACTGTCCAGCCTTACAAGAGTGGTAAGTCTCAGCCACATCAGTTTGTTTATTCAAGCCGCTCAGAGTCTTTATAAAATTAATACTTCTACCTTTAGAGAGATTAAGATGAGCTTATCTTCAGAAAACGTTACAGTCACTCGGAAACATTTATGGATCTAAATCGTTACAAA
>CADCTM010000370.1 GCA_902805485.1 uncultured Coleofasciculus sp.
GACTCTCAACAATTCAAATTGCTATACCAAAAAGAAAGCGTTGCACAACTACCAGATAAGATGTTCGGGGGTTATTAGTCCATTCCCATCCTGTACTTGCAGGCGGATCTACACTCGCTTTGATTCTGGTTTCGTGCAACGCTTTCTTTTTGGTATAGCAATTTGAATTGTTGAGAGTCAGGTAGATAACTAAGGTTTGCGTTTCTAAGTAAAGTATTTATAACTCTTTGATCTGAATCGGCAACTTAGCTAAATCAGGCAGTTCTACCAGTTCCTTTTCAGTCTCCTTGATCTCAACAGGTAGCATTAAAGGTTGAGGTTGTTCTTCAATTAGGCAACTCGCATGCGGCAGCGTTTTCTCCAAATCTTCTAAAGGTCGAGGAATTACAGTAACGGCAATTAATTCACCGCCTTTAATGCGTTGGACTTCTGCGATCCCGACTTGTAAAGCCATCGCAACATTTGGCACATTTCCGCGAATAATGGCAGTACACAACCCATCTCCTATGGTTTCGTAACCTGTAAACTGAACATCCGCATTTTTAAGCATGGCATCAGCGGCGCCAACCATTGCGGGAAACCCCCGTGTTTCTAAAAGACCGATGGCGAGATTACTCACCCGACTTTTTTCGTTCTGTTGAATCTCCTCGAATAGATGATCGCCAATTGGAAAAATCGCTTCCAGGTTAGGAAACGGGCGGGGAAGAACCACTGAGGAAAGAAATCGACCTTCCTCTTTGGCGTGTCGTACTCCCGCATCAACAGCTATCTTAACTTCCGCGATCGCGCCCCTTACAATCGCGGTACAGTGACCACTACCAGTCTTTTCATAGCCAATAAGGGTCACGCTGGAGGCTTTGAGCATCGCATCCGCCGTACTCACAATAATCGGAAAACTTAGCGTAGAAACTAAGCCTAAAGCGGATTGGCTAACACGCTTTTTGCGACGACTATTGTAGACATCGCGTTTAATTAACGAACTTTGAGAGGACTCCATACCTAGGTTCTCCATTGGGTTGTCGGCTGTTAGTGGTTGGCTTTTATTAAGTCTAGAAAACTAACAACTAAAAACTAACAACTCTTCAATCTAACTGTCTTCTGGTGGAGGGTTGAAAGATTGATTATTATACGGAAACAGGGTCTTTAGGAGCCGATTCAGGTTGCCTTGCCCAGAAACGGAATGAGCATCCTCCAGGGTGGGTTCTGCCACAGGAGATGTTGTTGGTAAGTCTTCAGGAGCTATGTAGGTAGACATAACCTTTGTGGAAGACGGGACTTGCCCATTCTCGAACTCTTGACCTGCTGTGCTGATAGGTGCAGGAGTGATTTCTGGGGTATCAGTGGCACTTTGCTCAGTAGATGCCGAGGAGATAATAGGAACTTGACGCCCTTTGTCTCCAATTAAACAGCCAGGTTGCACGACTTGCCATGGCTCAATCGAAGCATTCCAAATCGTCGTTAAAGCCCCAACGCAGGCATTTGTTCCAATTGTGCCCTTGCCAACTACCAGAACCCCAGCACCCAGATTCGCACCTGCTTCTACTTCTAAGATACCTTGGTTAGCATGAAGGATTGACCCTATGCCGATACAGACACCTGCGCCGATAATAATTTTGCTATCAGTTGCTGCTCGCAAAATTACCCCGGACGCGATCGCGGCACTAGGGTCAATGCTCACCTCGCCTTCTGTGTGTACATAATAGTTACTGCTCAATGGCAGTGGGGGCAAATGCATTCTTATGGGAACAGAGCGTTTCGCATCTGAGAATGTCTAAAAAGTGATTAGTAGTTAGTTGTTAGAGTTAGGGCTACGGAAAGATAGATTTTCCGGAAGGCTGCACCATCTGGTGTACCAATGCCCGACGCCTGTCTAAAACTAACAACTCGAAACTAAAAACTAATTAGTTAGGCTGTTGAATAATTGTTTCTAAAACCCGCCGCTTGGCTTTTGGATCAATGCCAATCAGTCGCACGTATTCACCGCTATGCTCACTCATGCAGCCTTCTAGACCGTTAAGGACTTCCGACACATGAGAGGATTCGATGGGACTACAGGTTTGCCAAGACCCCGTGCGGAAGCGGCGCTTGTCGGCGTGTTCTGTCCCAATTTTGTAGCCTTGGGCTAAGAGGTGACGCACTTGATCAACTGTGCTTTGGCTCAAAGATGTACTATTTGAGGCTTGAGGCTTTGAATATTCAGGGGTCTGGGCTTTGTAACTCCCGTTACTATTGCCGTTAGCGACAGACTTAGATGCCCCTTGTTGTGGCTTGTCACCAGGTCTTTGAATAATTTCCTCACTCACCCGGCGCTTTGCCTTGGGGTCGATGCCAATAAGGCGCACATATTCACCAGTGTGTTCGGCAAGTGCGGCTTCTAGAGCGTTGATTACTTCTGAATCTCGTTCGGAGTGAATCGAGGGAACACTCTGCCAGGAACTCGTACGGAAGCGGCGTTCATCGGCATACTCAGCACCAATTCGGTAGCCTTGGGATAAAAGTTGACGGACTTGTCCTTTTAGATTGGAACTTAATCCTGAACTTGAAGCGCGATCGCTACGATTGCTACTGGGTGCTGGGGCGCTAGACTCTTTACGAGAAGCGGTGGCTGTTGTAGACTTTGAGCGTTGATCGCCTGGTCTTTGAATAATTTCCTCGGTGACTCGGCGCTTTGCCTTAGGGTCGATGCCAATAAGGCGCACATATTCACCAGCGTGTTCGGCAAGTGCGGCTTCTAGAGCGTTGATTACTTCTGAATCTCGTTCGGAGTGAATCGAGGGAACACTCTGCCAGGAACTCGTACGGAAGCGGCGTTCATCGGCATACTCAGCACCAATTCGGTAGCCTTGGGCTAAGAGTTGACGGACTTGTT
>CADCTM010000371.1 GCA_902805485.1 uncultured Coleofasciculus sp.
CATCCCCTTTCACGGTGGCAATCAAAAATGTCCCCTTAGCATTATTCCCACTATCTGATTTTTCCATGTATGGCTCTAAATATGCCACTGCTGCCTTCATTGTTTCCGCTGATTGCAACACAAAGGGAAGCTGCATTTGCCCGGAACCAAACAGTTCTCCCACAACTTTCATGCCATCTAATAAAAAGACATTAATGATTTCCAAAGGTGGATGTGTTTCTAATGCTTTAGCAAGTTGTGCCTCTAACCCAATGCGTTCCCCATCAATAATATGACGCTTGAGGCGTTCTTCAACAGGTAAGCTGTCATCTTGGGAGCGATCGCGTTTTGTTGTTTTCCCCGCAAACACTGTGGTAAGCTCGGCTAAGGGATCATAAGTACAAATATCCCCATCAAATTGCCGTTCATCAAAAATTAACTTGCGGCAGACTTCTTGATGTTCTGACTCAATTTTTGCCAAGGGTAAAATCTTACTTGCACTGACAATTGCCGCATCCATTCCTGCTTCCATTGCAAAGTGCAAAAACATCGAATTCAGGACAATTCGCGCTGCCGGATTTAAGCCGAAGGAAACATTTGAAACACCTAAAATAACATGACATCCCGGCAATTCTTGACGAATCCGACGAATCGATTCAATCGTTGCCTTACCATTTGCCCTATCTTCTTCAATACCCGTAGAAATCGGTAAAGCCAGGGTGTCAAAAAAGATTTCATAAGGGGGAATGCCATATTCTACCGCTTGGCGATATGCCCGTTGTGCGATCGCAAATTTCTGATCTGCCGTCCGCGCCATCCCCTCTTCATCAATAGTGCCAATTACTACACCTGCTCCGTACTGCTTCGCTAACTCCAATACCTTAAAGAAACGCTCTTCCCCATCTTCATAATTGGTAGAATTCAGTAAGCACTTGCCTCCTGCTACTTTTAAACCCGCCTCCATCTTTTCCCATTCCGTCGAGTCGAGCATCACGGGCAAAGTAACATTTGTTACTAAGCGTGACACTAATTCATGCATATCCCGCACACCGTCACGCCCGACATAATCCACATTCACATCTAGAATGTGTGCCCCTTCCCGTACCTGAGATTTCGCCAAAGAAACCAATCCATCCCAGTCTTCAGCATTCAATAAATCGCGGCACTTTTTGGAACCACTAGCATTTAACCGCTCACCGACAATTAAAAACGAGTTATCCTGCTCGTAGGGTTGGGCGCTGTAAATTGATGCCGCCGAGGGTTCAAAGTGGGGATGCCGTTCTTTGGGCTTTAAAGTTCGACCAATTTCTGCTAGTTGTTGAATATGGTCAGGGCGCGTACCGCAACAGCCACCTACCACCTGCACACCCCAATCTTCAACAAAATGCATCATCGCCATCCGCAATTCCATCGGCGTCAGCTTATAGTGAGCATGACCGCCAATGTTTTCCGGTAAACCTGCATTAGGGATACAAGAAACCACAAACGGCGAATGTTCGCATAAATATTTAATGTGGTCTGCCATGCGATCGGGTCCTGTGGCACAATTCAAACCAAGGATATCGATGGGATAACGTTCCAAAATTGTTAAGGCTGCACCGATTTCTGAACCCAAAAGCATTGTGCCTTGGACTTCCATCGTCACTGACACCATCAACGGCAATCGTGCGCCTTTTTCTTCAAATACTTCTTCAACCGCATTCAATGCTGCTTTAATTTGCAACACATCCTGACAAGTTTCAATTATTAATAAATCTGCCCCACCGTCATATAGTCCATTAGCTTGTTCAACGAAGGAACTTTTCATCGTGTCATAGTCAATATGACCCAATGTTGGTAGTTTCGTGGTTGGACCAATGGAACCTGCAACAAAGCGGGGCTTTTCCGGGGTGGAATATTCAGCGGTTAAACGCTTTGCTAGTTCTACGGCTTTCTTGTTAAGAAGATAAGCTTGGTCTGCTAAGTCATATTCTGCCAGTACAATCGACGCTGCGCCAAAGGTATCAGTTTCAATCACATCCGCCCCAGCTTCCAGAAAGCTGCGATGCACTTTTTCCACGGCGTCAGGTTTCGTTACGATTAGGTACTCGTTACAGCCCTCGTACTGCGCCCCACCGAAGTCTTCGGCGGTGAGGTTTTGTGTCTGGAGTGAACTGCCCATTGCGCCATCGAAGACGATTACAGGGCGTTCCGGGCTATGGAGGTGAGTCAGGAAAGGGCTGTTCATAGACGGCTGTCTTTAAGAGTGATTTGGGTTAGCGTTGGATGATTAGCTTAACTTAATATATTGTGCAAAATTTCGAGCGTTTGGGAGCGCATAAAACGATGAATGTGCAGACAGTGACGACATCTCCTCCTTCACAAGAGCAAGTTCGGGCAGAAGCAAGAGTTGTTTTGAATGGCGTTAGTTGGGCAACGTTTAAGGCGTTAATGGCAGATATTGGGGATAATCGCTCCTTTAGAATTGCTTATGATCAAGGAATCTTAGAAATTATGGTTCCCTACGAACAACACGAAGAACCCAAGATACTAATAGCGGAATTTGTTACAGCGGCTTCGGATGAGTTAGAAATCGAGATTAGACAACTTGGTTCTCTGACTCTGGAAAGAGAAGATTTAACTCGTGCTGTCGAGCCTGACACTTGTTTTTATATTCAAAATGAGTCTTTAGTTAGAGGCAAAGAAATTAAGTTACCAGATGTTCCACCACCTGATTTAGTTGTGGAGTCAGACTATACTCATTCTTCTTTGAATAAGTTTAATATTTATGCCTCACTAGGTGTTCCTGAGTTGTGGAGATACCGCAAACAATCACTTCAAGTTTATCAACTTGTGGAGGGTAATTATGAGTTTAGCAAGACAAGTTTGGCGTTTCCTTTTTTGCCGATT
>CADCTM010000372.1 GCA_902805485.1 uncultured Coleofasciculus sp.
GGGCCGTCTAATTCCAGGTGCAACTACTAACGGTTGGGCGCGCAAATTGTACGGCGATGCGATGTTAAGTCTCTGCCTATTGGAGTTCAAGCGAATGAACTGATTGCTCCTTATAAAGAACCTGCAATCCCTGCTGGTCAATGTTCAGGGGAGCGTAACCAGATAAACATAGAGGTATTTAAAAATGGTAAATATCCAATTTCTCGTCAATTGTCTGTAGTTATCAAACAAAATGGTAAAGAAGAGCAACGAGCCGGTGAAGCCTATAGTGAATTGTTGTTAACAAATCGAGGCCAGGAAATAATTACTACTGCAGGATTCATAAATATTCGCTAACTAGTTGGTTAAATACTATCTAGGCTCTACTTACTTTTACAGCAGTTTTCAACTGAATTCGGTAAAGAGAATGGGTAGGGGCGGGTTTTGGAGAGCAATAATATGGTTTGAATACAAGGGTGATTCTAAAAGGACTCCTACACCTTTATCTACTGCACGAACTTGCACGCTTGCTATATGTCTCAAAAAAATGAAACGGCTGTTTTAGTCTTAGCGCTTATTCTTACGGCTGCCTTACTGGGTGGTGGCTATTGGTGGTTTACCCGTAATTCTGGGGTTAATATCGGTGGTACAAACTCAGGCGATAATAATTCAACTGATACACAGGCGCCGCCAGCCTCAAATGAGCCAACTAAAACAGCTTCTGATGCTTCTAACACTGCCTTTGTACCTCCAAAGAATGTACCCAGTGGTACAACGGTGAAGATTGAAGGTTCGACAAGTATGGTGCAAATTAATCAAGCACTAAAAAGCAGTTTTGAATCGCAATTTCCGGGAACAACGGTTAATACCCAAGCTGGGGGAACAGAGAAAGGAATTCAGGAACTCCTTGCGAAAAATGCTGATATTGCGGCGATTTCTCGTCCTCTGACTTCTGAGGAAAAAGCCCAAGGTTTAGTCGCCACATCTGTTGCTAAAGATGCAATCGCAATTGTTGTTGGTAACCAAAATAGGTTCCGTAAAGGCTTAACTACTACTCAAGTTGTCGGGATTTTTCAAGGGCAAATCACGGACTGGGCAAGAGTCGGCGGAACTCCTGGTACAATTCGGGTAATTAATCGTCCCCCTGACAGTGGCACTCATCAGGCGTTTCAGGAACTGGTACTGAAGAAAAAAGATTTTGGGACAGCACAAAATTTTACCACTTTAGCACAAGATGCTACCACACCCTTATTGCAAGCCTTGAAAACAGATGGCATTGGCTATGCTACTTTTGCTCAGGTGGCAAACCAACAAACGGTACGCACAGTAGCCGTGGATGGCTTGACTCCAGAGGCTGTTAATTATCCGTTTCAACGGCAGTTATACTACGTTTACAAACAACCGGCTACCCCTCAAGTTAAAGCGTTTTTGGGTTATGTCGGTTCACCTCAAGGAAAGCAAGCGCTTGCGGCGACGAATAAATGAAAGCCGGATATACGGGCTAAAGGCGTATGATTATGCGCCCTTACAATATTGCCCATAAAATTATTTAAGAGCTTTCATTTCAGGGAAATTTAGATAGTGACGTTGTTTTCAAAGAATGTTTATCAAGTTCAAAATCAGCGTCAAGTCCAAAATTTAGACAACGCTCAATTGTCAAGACAGGATAATAATGGCGTTATCAATAACCTCTTAGCTGTTGCAGAAGCCAAGGGCAGCTACAATCTACAACCACCTACAGGATGCCCTCGGATACCGTCATCCATCCAGCTAAGGCACTATCAGCGGCAAGCTGTGGCGAATTGGTTTGCTAATCAGGGGCGGGGGACGCTGAAGATGGCAACGGGTAGTGGTAAGACGATTACGGCTTTAGCGATCGCTACTGAACTTTATCAGAAAATTGGCTTACAAGTTTTACTCGTTGTCTGCCCTTACCGCCATCTCGTAACGCAATGGGCAAGAGAATGTCAAAAGTTTAATTTAGAACCTGTTTTAGCCTTTGAGAATGTCCGTAACTGGCAAAGTCAACTTTCAACTGAACTTTACAACGTTCATTCTGGCAATCAATCTTTTCTCACAATTATTACGACAAATGCCACTTTAATGGGTGAGGGATTACAATCTCAACTGAAGTACTTTCCTGATAAAACATTAATTGTTGGTGATGAAGCCCATAACTTAGGTGCTACTCGTTTAGAACAAAGTTTGCCTCGAAATATTGGCTTACGTCTTGCTTTATCAGCGACACCAGAACGCTATTTTGATGAGCAGGGAACACAATTTATATTTGATTATTTTGGCTCAGTTTTACAACCAGAATTAACCTTGGCGGATGCGATTCGACAAGGGGCGCTAGTTCATTACTTATATTATCCGATCTTAGTCGAGTTAACTGAGGCTGAAACACGTATTTATGCCAAATTAACAAAACGAATTGGCTGGGCAATGATAGATGAGGAAAAAATTGAAAATAATGACACGCTTACTTCATTATTAATGCAACGTGCCCGATTAATTGGAACGGCAAGTAATAAGTTAGAGTCCTTACGTAAGTTAATGATTAATCGTTTGGATAGTAGTCATACTTTATTTTATTGCGGTGATGGTTCGGTAGAAGGGGCAGTATCTGTAGAAAGCGGACGCCAATTAGCGGCAGTTACTCGATTATTAGGAACGGAACTTGGATATCGAATTAATACTTATACAGCAGAGACATCTTTAGCTGAACGGGAAGATTTGCGCCATCAATTTGAAACTGGAAAATTGCAAGGTTTGGTTGCAATTCGGTGTCTTGATGAAGGGGTTGATATCCCAGCGGTTCAAACTGCTGTTATTTTGGCAAGTAGTGGTAATCCGCGTCAATTTATTCAGCGCAATAAA
>CADCTM010000373.1:0-9816 GCA_902805485.1 uncultured Coleofasciculus sp.
AAGCGTCCCAATTTCCTTTAAATGAACACGAGTAAATGGTTCGCCTTGTCCAAGAGTGTACTGTTCAATAAAACCTTTATTCCGAATCGAGACGTTATCGCCTTCCTTCGTCACAACAATGCTGTCATCAAAAACATCTCGCGCCAGCATCATCTCGGTTTCTGTGGGGTTATCCAACACAACCATATTACTGCCGGAATAAAACATTCCATCCCTTTGTAAAACTGCTTCGCCATATTCGGCAATTAACAAATCAAGTTTGGGGTTACGCAGCAGATTTTGGATATTGGTGTTGTAATCTTTATGTAAGATTTTTTCGGAACGATTGACAAATACCGCATCGTGGCAAACTGCGCCAATTGTCCAATCTGGATGTTGCAGCAGAATATGATCGATTGTTTCTTGTAGGTCTTGAACCGAAATTCGGTTGAAGCTAATAATCGGTATTCTTGCCTCATCCGCTGACTCAAAGAAAGTGTCAATAATATAAGATGGCACATCAACACTTTCACCTACCGCCGGTCGAAGATGCATCGAAATACCAGGCGCGGAGTTAATTTCGATAATGCCAAATTCGCCAGATTTCCAAGATTTAGCCAAACTTTGAGCAATCACATCAATGCCAAGACAAGTAAGATTGAAGTGCTGGGCAATATCTTGTGCCAGAATAATGTTATCCGGGTGAACGGTGCGGGTCGCATCAATACTCAAGCCACCGGCAGAGAGGTTTGCGACTTTGCGGAGAGAGACAGTACGGTCTTTTTCGATAATGCTATCTAAGAACAAGCCTTGTTCATCTAAATAGCGTTCCATCGCTTCATCCGACTGAATTTTACCCAGTGGCGAGGTTGGTGTGTCAATCCGTTCGGGTTTGCGGTTTTCGCGCTCAATTAACTGAGCAATTGTTGAATGTCCATCACCGACAACGGAAGCGGCACGGCGTTCTGTAGCGGCAACGAAGCGACCATTAACACACAGCAAGCGAAAATCAGACCCTTTGATGCTTTTTTCGACAATTATCTCTATCGATTGTTTCTCAGGAATCGCATCAACCGCTCGATTAAAGGCAAATTTTAGTTCTTCTTGGTTTTGGACATCTGCCGTGACGCCAATGCCTTTATGACCAATGACGGGTTTAACCGCAACGGGATAACCAATTCTTTCGGCAATGGTTAAGGCTTTGTCTCGTGAACCAACGATACTCCCTTGCGGCACGGGAAAGCCCAATGTACTTAAAAATGCCTTGCAGTCGTCTTTACGAGTGGTAAAGTCAGAATCTAAATGGCTATCACAGTTGAAGGTCGTGGCGATACCGCGAATTTGTTTTTTTCCATAGCCATATTGCATCAAGCCTTCTTCCCACAAATAAAAGACGGGAATATCTTTTTCGTAGGCGGTTCTAAACAAGGCGTAGACGGTTGGACCTCCATACACTGAGCGCCGAAACATTTCTTGAAGAGTCTTGATTTGCTCCTCTAAAAGAAATTCTTGGCTTTGAGTAATCGCTTCAAACCAATCCCATACAGCGTAAACTACAGAACGTTTTGTTCGGGCATGAAGCGCTTGTATGCTGATTCGGGAGTAATTTTTATAGGGCTTTATACTCCAACGGTTGAGGTGTAGCCCCATGTCAAGGTTGCCTACTTCTGAAACGGTTCGGGCGAACAGATGGGCAAAGGATTCGTAAGTTTCATTCCCCAAATGTGGGTAACGCTTACTGATAGCTGAAATATAGTTTTCAAGGGGAAGAGGCTCTAAAAATCCTGTAAACGTAAAATCGAATACTACTGCCGCTGTATCTAGGTAGGGATTAGATCCGATGTAATGCCTGACGTTAAAAATATCGAAAGCATCGCTCTTTCTGGCATTGATGCGGAGGGACTCGGTGCTGAATTCTAGAACCATTATTATCTCCGTATTACTGTTGCTAAATATTTCAAAGAATCTGTTTTTTACGCCTTGCTAAGGTTTGGGCTTCTTAACTAGTCTTTTATCTAGGCAAAGAACAGCCATCGTTGTCCGACTTGACCCTATCGCTGTTTCTCTAGTATTTTCATCTATCCAAGGGAATCTATAGCTAGGATTTTATCTACTATTTACTTGACCCGCTTACGTCTCTGTATAGTCATAAGCTTCATTTTGCCCCTCGCTCGCCGGATATAGAGCTTAGAAAATTCTGTATTCTTAGCTACAACTTTTGACGGGTGTGAAAAAAATCTAACGGTTGCATATATAAATATAGAAGAAAGCCTTCAGGAGGCAGCAAAAGATGAGTACGACAAAAACAGAACTCAGAAGTGAAGTTCGCCAACTTGCTGATAAAGCTTTTCATCTAAGACTAATTTCTGGTTACGGCGATGGACAAGACAGCGACGAGTTCCAGATTGTTTACCAGGGTAAGCCTAAGCATTTTCGCCTAGAACGGGCACGCTTGATTTTAAATGACTTGATTACCACCAATGTCCAGAATCGGTGGAGTTTGGAGTAAATACCTGATTCAACGTCTCAAAGAGGCAGTCTGTTTGACGAAAACCCTTGATAATATTCCTCATATGATCAGCCTTTCTTCTAGTTTGAGCCTTAAATAGAGGGTTTGTTTGAGAATTTCAAGCGTTGATTTTCTTTGAACACTTTGCCATCAATACTTTTGAATCTAATCGACCTCTTGCATTAATTCTGAGTTATCCCTAATCCTTTAGGGTATAGAAGCACTCTTATCTTGCTCAAAGCCGAGGTAAAGCTGGGTGTGTCAGATTTTTGCAAGAGGTTTAATTTCTGAGTTCTGTATAAAAATCTACCATTTGATTGGTTTGGGATAAAAATTGCCATTTTATTATATTGATATTACTCAATTAATAAATAAAAGGAATATAGTGGTGAGTCAGCCAAAGGGGCAGTTAGTAATTATTGGTGGGGCGGAAGATAAAGAGGGAGATTGTACGATTCTCCGAGAATTTGTTCGCCGCGCTGGTGGAGTTAGCGCCCGAATTGTTGTTATGACTGTGGCGACAAGCCTACCGGAAGAAGTTGGACGTACCTATACTGAAGTGTTTGGGCGCTTAGGAGTTGAGGACGTTCAAATTGTTGACACCGGGCATCGTGAGGATGGCAGCGATCCGAGGGCATTAGAAGCGATTGAGAGCGCTACTGGTGTATTTTTCACCGGAGGCGATCAAGCACGGATTACTAGCCAACTCAAGGATACGGAACTGGATAAGGCTATTCATCGACGATACGCTGAAGGGATTGTGGTCGGAGGTACTAGTGCTGGTGCTGCCATGATGCCCGATGTGATGATTGTTGAAGGAGAGTCGGAAACAAATCCTCGGATTGAGGTGGTAGAAATGGGACCGGGTATGGGTTTCTTGCCTGGTGTGGTGATTGACCAACATTTCTTACAACGGGGACGCATTGGACGTTTACTTTCTGCCGTTACTCAGCAGCCAGTTGTACTAGGATTTGGGATCGACGAGAATACAGCAGTGGTTGTTGCCAACGAGGAATTTGAAGTTGTTGGGGCAGGCGCGGTTACGGTGGTTGATGTAGCAGAACTTACCCACACCAACTTAGGTCAAATTTTGAAGGATGAAGACTTGGCAATTTGTGGCGCTAAACTGCATATCCTTCCACACGGTTATCGGTTTAACCTGAAAACTCGTCAGCCGATCCTGGATGGAGTTGCCGAAACAACGCCCCCAACCACCAACGAGAATAACCAAACGCCTCGCGCCGAAGCAACGGCAGCGGCAGCGCAATCATAATTTTTTCAGGAAAGTGAAGACTGAAAAAAGTTTTTGTCTTCATTTTTCACTTTCTCCTATGGCTCTTTGATACGAAGCATAGGTTGTAATTAATAAACTCTCGAGTTAACTCTGGAGAGTTTATTGATTTGCGGCTAACCGCTCAAGCGATCGCACAATCAGTTAGTGCAACACAAATAACGGTAACGCGACTGCTGAATCAATTTGAGAGAGAAAGGATAATTAGTCGTCCGAAACGTTATTTTATCGTCCTACGCGATCGCCTTTAATCATCTGCGCTTTTTCGTCGGTCGTTGAAAACTCCTACTCCCACCGCTACGATCAAACGACTCGGCTTTGGGAAACAACTTTTGTTCGATCTGTTCATAGCTGCCTTCAAAGTCACACTTGCCGTACAGGGGACATCCTTGACAATATACTCCTTCTGTGTATTTCTCCAAATTCTCGCGGTTGAAGAAATAAGGCTTGTGGCTGAAGGTGCTAGCAACCCACTGCCAGGAAAGGTTGTTACTTGCCGGATCGCCATCGAGTAAATGCTCTAAAAACCACTTGGCGCCTGCTTTCCAATCGACGTGCCGCCAATGGACTAAATAAGCGGCCATCCACATCCGTCCGTGGTTATGTAGGTAGCCGATTTCTTGCAGATCGCGGCTGAAGCTGTCGATGCAAACCATTCCTGTTGTTGCCGCTTCAACGTCATCTGGTAATTCCGAGGTGTAGTTGGCGGCAGTATAGCCTGTTTTATATTCCTCCTGATCTTTCCAAATGCCGTCACCTTTTTGGGCATACAACCGTTGCCAGTAGTCTCGCCAGCCGAGTTCATTAATTAATTTCTCTGTATCACTTAGCGATCGCACTTTTTTAAGGGCAAAATCACGCACTTCGGCTAAACTCAACACCCCATAACGTAGATAAGGTGAAAGTCGCGTTACTTTCCCTGTAAGGAAGTTGCGAGATTTTGCATACTGAGCGGGGTCTACTTTTTCGAGGACTTCTTCTGCGGCTTTCCGCCCTCCGATGATCTCACTAACGTGGCAATCGCGCTCTACGGCTGCGGGAAACTGTTCTTTTACGTAGGCGATCAGTTCGTCACGGCTAGCGAAGTCTTGCCGCATATTTGAATTATTAATTCCACTCATCTTGCTCTTTTTGTTTCCTTCATTTTTACGCAAGAAAGTCGCGATAACCCTTACGGCTTTCCTGAGCGGTAAAAAATGATGCCCCCTCACCCGGCAGGGCAAGAGGGATTAAAGGACTTCCGTTTGCGTAAACACGTTAATGCTGACTTGAAGGACTAATTCTGTGAGGCGGAGACAAATCCTAGGGTTAAGCTGTCATGAGCGAGGAAGTGAGCGAGATGATAGGCTCTTTCTTCCGTCTTCAGGAGAATTGTTTCGTAGAGGTAACGAGTTGCGCGATCGCCTAAACTTTCTGCTTGTGCTGCCTGACGGCGAATTAACTGAATCATCGCCTGTTCAGCAGCTAAGTCATGTTCCACCATTGGGCGGCAAGGAAATACTCCGTCTGCTTCAGGTGTCCAGCAACATAATTGTGCCAGTGCGCTGAAGCTCGCTGCCGGAACGCCTCCTAGTCCATCCAAGCGCTCGCCGATGTCATGAACATGTCCCTGCACTTGTTCATAGCTTTCGCTAAAGAATTGGTGCAATTGATAAAATTCTGCGCCTTCTACCACAAAGTGATGCTTTTGGTATTGCAGGTAAAGTGCCTGAAAACTTGCCAGGGCAGCATTTAGGCCTTCACAAACAGGTGCTGTAACACTGTGTTCTAGCAAAATCGGATTATCGTAGACTTCGCCGAATGTGCGTAATAAACCCTGAATTTCGGACATGGTAGTGTTTCCTTCTCATTAGGCAGGTGTTATTGCCAATGCCTAACTTTAGCACAGCCTAATCAAAGATTTCAGCAAATGTACCTTCCGGATGACTTGCCGACTTATTGGTCTGAATTGAAGGTTTGTGACGTAGGGTTTGCTTCTTTTCTAAAATTAGTTGAGAATAGTTAGCAACTGTTTGCATCTATTTCAGCAGTGTCAATCTTGTTATAACTGCTATCTAGAGAAAAACTTCTGGAAACCTTTAGAGGCTTCTTGAAGACGCTAATGATAACCTGTTGCATTTTTCGAGAATAATGAATCCCCCCAGTTCCAAACCAGAAGTTGGTCAAAGAGTTGAAATTAGTGGGTTAGATCGATGGCAAGTTTACCAGCGCTTGCAAGAGCTATCAATTCCCTGCCGATGTGCGACAAACCAGCCTTTGATCGCTCAAGTTGATAATGTTACTGCCGCAATTCAACTTTGGAGTGTTGTCAGGCGGCTAACCCTTGGACGTCGCGATCTTGCTTTTTGGCTAGAAGGCTGCTGGCGTCGTGGATAACTGAAAACTGGGTTTCTTGGGTTGCTCGATCAGCTTTTCTTGCCTGAATAATTAAACCCACAGACTGGAAGTTTGGGGGTACACAAGTTTTCGTCCGCCGCCGGAGATGAAAGTGAGGACGGACTAATAATTTTGAGAGCCACACGTAGGTGGCTTTTGTTCTTGTCGCCGCGACTAAAGTCGTCGAGTATCCGGACTTAAAGAGCTTGCGCTCTGAGCCACGCTACAGGTAAATAAGTCAGCTTTTTTGGGCCAGGAACGTAAGCTCTTTTGTTGAAAACATCGTACTGGTTGCGTTCGATCCGATCAAGAATGCCCTGATAGAGCATTAATGCCGACCAAACTGGCCAACGGGAATCGGGGCTAAGTGACCTAATTCCGGCTTCTGCCTGAGTGTAATACTTCCGCGCTCGTTGAATTTGAAAGCGCATGAGTTCGCGCCAACGATCATCAACGACGCCATTAAAGAGGTCTTCCTCGGTGTAGTCAAAGAGTGCCAGTTCGTCTAAGGGGAGATAAATTCGACCCCGACTAGCGTCTTCGCCAACATCTCGGAGGATATTGGTGAGCTGTTTAGCAATTCCTAGGGCGATCGCCTTTTCCACGGGGTCAATCCCGTTTTTCTGGAGATCCCACGGCGCTTTGTTACTCGTATCCTTAATCCCAAAAATCGCACTCGTCATCAAACCCACCGTCCCCGCGACGCGGTAACAGTAGAGATTTAGATCATCAAAGGTTTCATAGCGACTACGGTACAAATCCATCTGCTGACCCGCAATCATATCCCGAAACGGCTGGATATCCATGGGGAAGCGTTGCAGCGTATCAACCAACGCGACATCTGGGTCGTCTATTGGCTGTCCTGCAAAAACAGATTCTAGTTGTTGTTCCCAGCGAGCGAGTGTCTCTGGTGTCGTTAAACGAGACTGGGGGCCATCCACCAGCTCGTCGGTGCGCCGACACCAGACATATATTGCCCAGATAGCTTGACGTTTTTCCTCTGGCATCAACAGGGAGCCGAGATAAAACGTTTTGGAGTACTTTGCTGTGATCTGACGGCAGAATTCGTAAGCGTCCGACCGGGAGGCCAGCGTTCTCATGCGCGAAGAGTTAGGCAGTTGGAGCATTCGTAGCAGGTGGCAAGAAGAGTGGAAATGAGACTATTGGCTAAGGGCTAGGGGCTAGAAGCCAGTTGGACTTCTGACTCTTTGCGGCTGACGCCTTTTTCCTGACTCCTCGCAATTGCCTGCGCTGTCAGCTTACCAGAAAGTACGGCTCCTTCCATACTTGCTAGGTAACGTTGCATCGTGTAATCGCCAGTTAGATAAAAATTGGCAATGGGTGTTTCTTGGGATGGGCGGTGTTCTTGCCGCCCTGGAGTTGCTTTGTAGACAGAACGAGGTGTCTTGACAACGTGAGATTTCAGCAGTTTGGCTGGGTTCTCGCTGCCAAAGTGGTTGGGGAATAGTTTTTCCAACTCAGCAATTGTTGCCTCAATGATTTGGGCGTCAGATTTGTTAATCCAATCTTTTGCTGGGGCGAGAACTAATTCCAGCATAGAGCGGTCGGGGTTGGCGTATTCGCGGCAGGTGTTGCTCATATCGGCGTAGACACTGAGCAGAGGCGATCGCGAAAATAATAAATGGTCGATTTCTGTCAACTTGCGGTCAAACCACAGATGGACGTTGATTACCGGAACGCCTTCTAAGCCATCTAGCAGCTTGAAGAAGTCCATATCACGCCATTGTTGAGGTAATATCACCTTCAACGGGTCAACGGGCATTGCTGACACATACAAGTCCGCTGTCAGCACTTCATCTGCCGCCCCATTTAAGCCCCGAATTAGGAACCCGCGTACTGTACCATCTGAGTTGAGTAAAAATTCTTTAATTGGTGCATTTAGCCGTACTTCACCACCGCGTTCGGTAATGTAGTCTACCATCGGTTGGCAAAGTCGCTCGGTTGGGGCACCGTCCAAAAATGCCATTTTGGAACCGTTCTTTTCTTGAAGGAAACGGTTGAGGGCAGTTAGGATCACTGTGGCGGAAATTTCATCGGGATCGATAAAATTTAGTGCCTTAGACATGGCGATAAATACTTCTTTCTCGACCCGTGGCGGTACATTTTGCCGCTTTAGCCACTCGGAGAACGAGTATTTGTCCATTTCCTCAACGTACTTTTGACCGTTGAGAATAGCTGGAATTAGACCCAAACCGAAGCGAATCTTCTCCGGCCAAGTGAGCATATCGTTGTTCCGTAGAATCGCGATTATGCCATTGATGGGTGCTGGTAAGTTGGGAAAGTCAAATCGGGAGTAGGTACCAGGTTTTTCTGGCTGGTTAAAGATCATTGTGTGTTCTTTCCACTGCAGTCGATCTTCGATGTCCAGCTCTTTGAACATTTGCAGCATATTGGGGTAGGCACCAAAGAAAATGTGCAACCCAGTTTCGTACCAGTCTCCGTCTTCGTCTTTCCACGCGGCAACTTTGCCACCGAGAACGTCTTGGCGTTCCAATATTATCGGGGTATGACCCGCATCGGTTAGGTATTTGGCGCAGGAAAGCCCTGCTAAACCTGCTCCAGCGATCGCAACTCGCATGTGGTGGTACTACTCTTGATTAAATTCTTGGTGTTGTCTTCTCGAACTTATTATACTTTGCATTCTGTTACATTTGAGGCAAAACTAAATAAGTCTCTGGATTTTTGCGCGTTTTGTAACCGTTGTCGCCTTAAGTATTGTGACTCAGAAGGGCTTTTACAGGGAGAAGTCAGGAGTCAAGACGAAAAGCACGAATACTCGGCAACTTCAGTCGCGGTGTTGTGCATACTCTGGCTTGCCCTGGCTTTTTACTAAAATATAAGCGATCGCCCACTTGAAGTTAAGCCGAATCGCTTCTGGCTTTAGTTTCCTGGTGTTGCTGAAAGCTTGGGATGATTATCGGGTAGGGGTAATGCCAAGAGTGCTTACTTGGTTCGCGATCAAACTATAGATCAACCACGAGGGTTTGCCCCAGCAATTTCATACGGTAATTGCTGTAACATCGGTTTCTGCAATCCCTCAAGGAATTTTATTAGCCTGAAATCAGATCGGGAGATTCAAACAGAGATTTTAGGCATTAGCCCCGAATAAAAATGCCTCAACTGATTAAAATTAAGGCAAAAGTTTCTTAAGATTTTTTTGGAGCAACTTCTTACTGCCGTGGATAAGTTGAGCCTTTTAGACGAGGCGAAAAATAAACGGGTAGCGATAAGACTGGTTAGGAGTACTCAAGGACTGAAGAATTGCCAGAATCGGGGGAACCCAGTGGAAAAGGAAAAATATTGGTACTAATATTATTCCCAGCAAGCCGAAACTTAAGGCAACTAATACTCCAACAATTACCTCATAAACCCACACGTTAAGGTGGAAATTAATCGCTTCTTTCGCACTTTCCTTAACAATTGGATCTTCCGAAACTAATAAAGTACCGATCGGGATGGCAATTGATACAACTAAAGAACTAAAAAAGATTGACCCGTGACACAGGGCTGATAAAAGCTTGCGTTTGTCCAAATCGTATTCCATACAAGAGTCTCCTAGTCTGAATCAAAGCTGACTTACCTCTAATCACGACTGTATCACGCAGGTTTATTAAAACAGGTGGTAAATTCCGTCCTGAAC
>CADCTM010000373.1:9826-11810 GCA_902805485.1 uncultured Coleofasciculus sp.
AACAAGGGAGGCAATCCTCATACAGGGTGTATTGCCAAGTAGAAGAACTATCAAAGCTATTAGAAGGAAACTGCAACTGGATGTACCCTACCTAATTGATGAATTAATGGTTGGGGAATCTTCAACTTAAGAGGGATGTGGCAAACTCTGTTCCAAAGGTAGGGAATGCCCGTACACTATTAGCGGCTCAAAAGTGTAAAAATGTTGCTTAAGATACTCTATGTAGGCGTGTTGGATGTCCATTGAAATTCAGGCTGAACTGCAGACTGCTGTTGAACATCGACGTAATTTTGCGATTATTTCCCACCCAGACGCGGGTAAGACGACGCTGACTGAAAAGCTGTTGCTGTACGGAGGTGCGATTCACGAAGCGGGTGCGGTGAAGGCACGGAGGGCGCAGCGTAAGGCGACTTCTGACTGGATGGAAATGGAGCAACAACGGGGAATTTCAATTACTTCGACGGTGTTGCAGTTTGAGTATAAAGAGTGTCAGATTAATTTGCTGGACACGCCGGGACACCAAGATTTTAGTGAGGATACTTATCGGACTCTTGCGGCTGCCGATAATGCGGTGATGCTAATTGATGCGGCGAAGGGGTTGGAACCGCAGACGCGGAAGTTGTTTGAGGTGTGTCGTTTGCGTGGGTTGCCGATTTTTACGTTTGTTAATAAATTAGACCGTCCGGGACGAGAACCGCTGGATTTGCTGGATGAAATTGAGCAGGAGTTAGGGTTACAGACTTATGCGGTGAATTGGCCTATTGGTATGGGCGATCGCTTTAAGGGTGTTTTTGACCGCCGCACTCAGCAAATTCACTTATTTGAGCGTAGCGCACATGGCGCTTACGAGGCGAAAGATACGGTGATGGATTTGGGCGATCCAAGAATTGAAACTCTCTTGGAGGAAGACCTTTACTATCAGTTGAAAGAGGATTTGGAACTGATTGAAGGGGTTGGGGGTGAACTAGATTTAGAGTTAATTCATCAAGGTAAAATGGCGCCTGTATTCTTTGGGAGCGCTATGACCAATTTTGGCGTTCAGCTATTTTTGGATTCGTTTTTGGATTATGCTTTAAAGCCAGAAGGACGTAATTCCACTGCTGGGGCGCTGCCGCCAACTTATCCAGAGTTTACGGGTTTTGTGTTTAAGCTACAAGCGAATATGGACCCAAGACATCGCGATCGAGTCGCTTTTGTACGGGTGTGTACGGGTAAGTTTGAAAAGGACATGACGGTGAATCATGCCCGGACTGGTAAAGTTGTGCGCTTGTCAAGACCTCAGAAGTTATTTGCTCAAGACCGTGAGTCGATTGATGTTGCCTATCCGGGTGATGTAATTGGTTTGAATAATCCGGGGGTTTTTGCGATCGGGGATACGATTTATAACGGTACAAAGTTGGAATATGAAGGGATTCCTTGTTTTTCTCCAGAATTATTTGCCTATTTAAGAAATCCGAATCCTTCTAAATTTAAGCAATTTCATAAAGGCGTTATGGAGTTGCAGGAAGAGGGGGCGGTGCAGATTATGTACTCGGTGGATGAGGCGAAACGCGATCCAATTCTTGCCGCTGTTGGACAGTTGCAATTTGAGGTTGTGCAGTTCCGAATGCAGAATGAGTACAACGTTGAAACAAGGTTGGAGGTGTTGGAATATAAGGTTGCTCGCTGGGTAGTTGGTGGTTGGGACGCACTGAAAAAGGTGGGGCGCTTATTTAATACGGTAACGGTGAAAGATAATTGGGGACGCCCTGTTTTGTTGTTTAGGAATGAGTGGAATTGTCAACAGGTGGAAACGGATCATCCTGAGCTGAAGTTGAATAAGATTGCGCCTGTGGCTTCGGGGCAGGAGCCGATGTAGTTTTGATGAGAAAATGCGAACTGAAGAGCAGGAGCGCTATGCGCTAAGAGCGCCCCACTGATGTTCCTTACGTCGTATCACTAATCAGAAAGCAAGCGGGGACGATTGCTTAAAGCCAAAAAAAAA
>CADCTM010000374.1 GCA_902805485.1 uncultured Coleofasciculus sp.
CGCAGACAAAGATGTTTTAGCAGTAGAAGAGTATTACGTATTACCTGGCGGCGAGTTTTGGGTAATTGAATATCACAATCAGCTAGTGGGTCATTTGCTACGGTTGATGCCATAGCTAGAAGGAGGGAAAATAGAGATATTCTAGCGAGAGGTAACGCTATGACTCGTCATCAAAAGAATCCGCTGCGAGCTTTGACCGCTGAAGAGCACCAATATTTAGAAAAAGTCAACCGCTCGCACTCGTGAAAGTGCCGGTCGAGTCGTGCGGGCCAAAATATTGTTGGCAGTTGCAGAGGGAAACAATTATACGGATGCCGCACATAGTGTCGGACGGCGCTGTGGAGACGCGGTTGGGAAATTAGTGGCTCGATTCAACGAAGAGGGCCTTGCCGCTTTGAACTTGCGACATGGAGGCGGACCGAGAATTGTGTATGGAAGTGAACAACGTTCCAAGATTCTACAGGTCATACAACAAGAACCAGACAGACTCAAAGACGGAACAGCAACGTGGAGTTTGACGACTTTGCAACTCAATCTTCGAGAACAGGAAGCAGCTTTAGCCTCCGGTGAGTACCTACACCCTGCACAAAGTGTTGAAAGAATCAGGATGGAGTTGGCAGCAGAATCGGAGTTGGTGTGAAACGGGAAACGTCGTGCGCAAACGCAAAGCAGGAGTAGTGAATGTAGTAGATCCGGATGCGGCAGCAAAAAAGCCTTAATTGAGCAAGCCTACCGAGCCGCCGAGGCAATGGGAATCGCTGTTTGGTGTGAAGATGAAGCAGGTCCGTTTGGGACGGTTCCCGGCAGCTGGAGAGAGTTGGCAAGTGCAGGAACATCCAGCAAAATATCCTCATGAATATTTGAGAGAAGGCACTGCCAAGTTGCTCACCCTGTTTCATCCAAAAGATGGCAAGGTTCGAGTCAAGGGGGTACAAAGCTGCACAAACCAAGTATTGCATCCGTGGTTGAAACAAGAACTAGCAGAAATTTTGCAATCTCTACCCTCACCAGCAGTACCCATGAGCGCCGATGAAACTCGTTTATTCTGGCAACAATGGCGCTCTCATCTGAGCATCAAATTCACATTACCGCAAGAACTTCCAGCCTTAAGAATGCTGTTAGTTTGTGACAATCTTGCGGGACATAAAACGCCTGAATTTGTTGTATGGTTGTGCGCTCACGGCATCTTACCGCTTTACACTCCATTGGGAGGAAGCTGGCTGAATATGGCAGAATCCATCCAACGCATTCTGAAACGACGCGCCTTAGCCGGACAACATCCTCAAACACCCCAGCAAATTATTGACTGGCTTGAAGCCGTTGCCCAAGCTTGGAATCGGCATCCAACCCCCTTTGAATGGGGCGGCAAACGGTCTACTCGACGACAGCGGGCACAAATACGACGACAACACCAAGTAGGTGGTTCTGGGGCTTGTACCGATTCTCCCATTCCCAGAAATCCAGCCTCTAAAGAAAGGCTATGCTCATGCCAAATGACCCACTAGGCTCTTTCCTGATTTTGGTGATCTTACGTCAGGATCGAGATAACACCTCTTCGAGAGTTGAGTGATTATGGGGTTCCTTCAACAGCTATTACCGGACCCAAACCAGTTGCGACTAGACAGTGGGTCGCTTGATACAGCCGAGCAGTCTTTCACTCTGACGGTGACCAGCGTTCAAAGGGAAGCACATTGCCCAGTGTGCCAAGCCGGAAGCAGTCGCATTCATAGCCGCTATCAACGAACCCTGCAAGATTTACCCTGCATGAATTACAGGGTGAGGCTACTGATGCAAGTGCGAAAGTTCTTCTGTTCCAACTCAAACTGTCAACGGCGCATCTTTACAGAACGATTCTCCCAGCTAACCGAGCCTTGGGCAAGACGAACGAGTCGCCTAGCCCAACACCTGATTGCGATTGGATTAGCACTGGGCGGTAAGGCAGGTGTTCGTCTAAGTCAACACTTGAGTTATCCGGTGAGCTTGAACCCCTTATTGCAACTCCTCTCCCGCCTATTCTTACCCGCAGTGGTCACGCCCAAGACCTTAGGGGTCGATGATTTTGCCTTTCGCAAGGGATACACCTACGGCACTGTTCTGGTTGACCTCGACCAGAATCGACCGATTGCCTTGCTTGCTGACCGCAAGGCTCAGACCTTAGCCCAATGGCTGCAGCAGCATCCAGGGGTAGAGGTACTCTCACGAGATCGCTCGAAAGAATACAGGCAGGGCATGACCCAAGGAGCGCCCGATGCCCTTCAAGTGGCAGATCGATTTCATTTGCTCAAGAACATGACTGAAGTACTTCAGCAGGTTTTAGCTATGCAAGGCAAAGTCCTCAAACTCGCTCAAGCTGAGTCAATTCCAAAAGTTCCTATTGAGCTAGCAGATCTTGAAAACAATCAGCAGACTGGCCACCCCATTCTAAAAGCCCAGCAACAGTCCGAGCAGCACCGAACTCAACGGTTGCGAACCTATCAGCTTATTTGGCAATTGCATTTCCAGGGCTCTGCAACTGCTCAAATTGCTCAAATTGCAGGGGTAAGCAGTCGAACAGTTCAACGTTACCTTCAATCGAACAGTTTTCCTGAACGGCAAGCTCGCAGTGACCGGGGTCGAAGTTTGGTGTCTGCTTATCAAGATTATTTGCTCCAACAGTGGAATCAAGGACATCGTGGAATGAAATCTCTGTTTCGGGATCTGCAACAACAAGGATATCAAGGTAGTTACATAAGCCTAATCCGTTACCTACGCCGATTCCAGCAACAGCCAGACCAAGGTGATGCTCCTGTGACTCCAGCAAAAGCTGGAAAACCTTTATCACAGCGACAAACGTTAACCGCTCGTCGGGCAAAGTTT
>CADCTM010000375.1 GCA_902805485.1 uncultured Coleofasciculus sp.
GCCTTACCTAAAGTGCGTTGTTAACTGCCGATGTTATTGCTTGAGCGAACTGTGACAAGCTGAGAAAGATTAGGCGATCGCTTGTAGTAGACAAGAGCAAAATCTGTGCTTTAATTCAAGCAAATTCGGAAAATCTACTAAGTATTAGACTGTCCTGGTACGACTCAACAAAGCCTACAGCTTTTAGCATTCTGCACAACCATATAATGTAACTCTGATTCCCCTGATCAACGAATTCACAGGAATCAGAGCTACAAATTTCGCCGATATTTTAAAGCACAGGTACTAGTACTTCAAAACTACTCGTACAACCAAGGCGTTGCATTCGGTTGCCAGTTCACAAGTTCCCCATCCTTAAACCACAAACCAATCTCATACTGAGCGGTTTCTGGGGCATCTGAGCCATGAATCAGGTTACGACCGACTGCCACCCCATAATCACCACGAATCGTCCCTGGTTCGGCATTTAGGGGGTTTGTCGCACCAATAATCTTCCTTGCTGAGGCAATTACTCCCTCGCCTTCCCAAACCATTGCCACCACAGGACTAGAAGTGATGAAGTCAACCAGTCCCGGAAAAAACGGTCTTTCTTTGTGAACGCCGTAATGCTGTTCGGCAAGTTCGCGACTCACACTCATCAGCTTTAGTCCAACGAGAGTAAAGCCTTTTGTTTCAAGACGCTTAATTACTTCACCGATCAGGTTGCGCTGTACGCCATCCGGCTTAATCATGAGAAATGTCCGTTCCAAGTTGCTCTCCTCAAATTTTTGCTAACTCATTACCAAACCCAGATTAGACCAGAAAACTGCACCTAACCCAATACTTCATCATTAGAATTCTTCACTGCCTCGCAGCTTTTAGCACACTATGGCAATTATTGCCATAAAAGTTAGGAATTATGCCGTTCTAGCGCCAGTTCAATTAACTGATTTACTAATTCTGGAAAAGGCACGCCTGTTGCTGCCCACAATTGGGGATACATACTCGTTGCTGTAAAACCTGGTAGCGTATTGATTTCGTTAATAAACACTTCTCCCGTCGCTTCCACATAAAAGAAGTCCACCCGCGCTAAACCAGCGGCATCAACAGCAGCAAATGCCTGAAGCGACATTTCTTGAATTTGGCGAGTAACAGTATCTGGTAGCGGTGCTGGGATGAACAAACCAGCTTGACCTTCAGTGTATTTAGTTTCGTAGTCGTAGAAATCACTTTCATAAGTAATTTCGCCAACTACCGAAGCTTTCGGTTGATCATTACCTAAAACTGCACATTCGACTTCTCGCGCCACAACACCCGCTTCGATAATTATTCGTCGATCATAGCTGGCGGCATTATCTAATGCTGTTTCTAATTCAGGACGCGATCGCACTTTGGCAATTCCCACCGATGAACCCAAATTAGCCGGTTTCACAAAAGAAGGATACCCTAATGTTTCCTCAATTTGGTCACAAAGTTTCGGGAAAACGCAAGGATTTGACCAAATTTGCCTGCGGTTGAGTGCCATATACTTTACCTGTGGCAACCCAGCCTGAGCAAATGCCATTTTCATCGCAATCTTATCCATTCCCATTGCCGAACCTAACACCCCAGATCCCACAAAAGGTACTTGCATTAATTTCAGCAATCCTTGAACTGTACCATCTTCTCCATTCGGTCCGTGGAGAATTGGGAACCAAACATCAACTTCAGACCAACTGGCATTTTGACCGAAGAGTGTTAATTTAGAAAAACCCGAATTAGACGGCAAAATCTCTGTGCTACTCGACAACTGATTTGCTACAACATTGGAAAGATCTGCCTGATCACCCGTTAACGGCAGCTTACCTGATTCAAGTACCTGTTGAGCAAATTTACCCGATTGCCAGATGCCATCTTTTTGAATATAAACTGGTAGCAATTCATACTTATCGGTGTTTTGGTCTGTGCTTAGGGCTTTTGCGATCGCTCTTGCTGACGAGAGCGAAACTTCATGTTCCCCAGAACAACCACCAAACAGTAACCCAACTCGTATTTTTGTCATAACTCATCCCTCTGGCACTCCTCACGCTGGAGATAGCCTATCACAACCTACTGTTTCTGAAGTTATCGTTATTACCATCAATCCTCGATTTGACGTAAACCGAAAAAAGCGAGGGGGGCGACTAAAGCCAAAGTGACGGAAAAAAGCGAGTAATCTCCTAACTGCATAAGTGACATTAGCTCAAGAGATAAATACAGGCAACAGTTAGAGCTTTTGAAACCGTCATGAAATTACTATTTTTTTCCGTCACTTTGGCTTTAGTCGCCCCCCTCGCTGCCTGTACTAGTAATACCCCAGGTTTATCCGCCGCTATTCAAGCACCGACGACTCAATCTTCTCCTTCACCAAGAGCAACTTCAGTATCTGTAACTCAAAATTGGTACAATTACATCGCCAAAGATGGCAGCTATACGGCTAAGTTTCCCCGGCAGCCAAAGACGATTAATAATTCTACGCAGACACAGCTTGGAGAAATTAAGTTTGTACAGGTTATGTATGAAGATCAAGCTAAGGATCGAGCTTACCTGACACAGAGTAATAAATATCCAGTAGACCCTAGTCAATATAATGCCGAAAAAGGTTTGGATGATGTCCGTGACAGTCAAAATAATAATGGGAAAAAGGTAATCAGCGAAAAGAGAATAAGTCTTAATGGTTTTCCTGGAAGAGAACTAATCATACAGGATAATAAAAATTTGCTAATTAAGTCGCGGATTTTTGTCAATCCGGCTGGACCCACTTTGTTTACGGCACTAGTTGTTGCCGGAGATGGCAATGTTAATTTTCCCGAAGCTAAGGCTTTTCTGGACTCTTTTATGCCCAAATAATCA
>CADCTM010000376.1 GCA_902805485.1 uncultured Coleofasciculus sp.
GTGTTCTGGATGAGTTCCCTGAAGCCACATCAAATTCTCTATGTTAGTCCTGGGTATGAGCAAGTTTGGGGTCGTACCTGCGAAAGTTTATATCAACATCCTACCTATTGGTTAGAGGCAATTCATCCGCTTGATCGTGAGCGCTTATTTGCTACCTTAGATAAACAAGAGCAAGGCGACTATGACGAACAGTATCGGATAGTACGCCCGGATGGGGAAATCCGTTGGATACGCGATCGCGTTTTTCCGATCCAGGATGAACAAGGCAGCGTTTACCGTCTCGCTGGCATAGCTGAAGATATTACCACGCAAAAACTTGCCGAAGCTGATTTATCTCGCCAAAACCGACAACGGCAATTATTTGCAGAAATTACCCTCAAAATCCGTCAGTCGTTGCAACTAGAGGCAATTCTTCAAACCACCGTGACTGAGGTGCGACAAATTCTCCAAGTTGACCGAGTTATACTCTACCAACTCATGCCCGACGCCTCTGGTAGCGTCGTTACCGAGTCGGTTGTTCCGGAGTGGGCTAGTATTTTAGGACAGAGTATTAATGATCCTTGCTTTGCCCAATTTTATGTCCATGAATACAGGCATGGGCGAATTCGGAGCATCGAAAATTTACAGCAGCCAGATGTTAAACCTTGTTATGTAGAATTGCTGCAACATTTTGATGTAAAAGCCAATTTAGTTGTACCAATTCTTCAGCGCGATAATCTTTGGGGTTTACTGATTGCTCATCAATGTACAGCACCCCGGCAGTGGAAAACATTTGAAATTGAATTATTGCGTCAACTTGCCGATCAAGTAGGAATTGCACTTGCTCAAAGCCAACTACTTGAAAAAGAAACCAAAGCCACGCAACAATTAGCTCAACAAAACCTTCATTTAGAGCAAGCGAGGCAGGAAGCAGAAGCAGCAAATCGTGCTAAAAGTGAATTTTTAGCCAACATGAGCCATGAATTGCGTACCCCTTTAAATGGCATATTGGGATACACTCAAGTCCTCAAAAGAGAAGCATTTGCTAGCGCCAAACAACAGCATGGATTAGAGATTATTCAGCGGTGCGGCGAACATCTATTAACTCTGCTCAATGACATCTTAGATCTTTCTAAAATTGAAGCCCGAAAAATGGAACTTCTCTTCAGTGATTTTCAGTTTCCGCAATTTCTAGAAAATTTGATTGAAATTGTGCGGATTCGGGCAGAACAAAAACACATTTTCTTTAACTATCAAAAGCTTTCAGAATTACCCTTTTGCGTTCGTGGTGATGAAAGACGGTTGCGCCAAGTTCTAATCAACCTCCTTGGTAATGCTGTAAAATTTACTGATCGCGGTGGCGTAACGTTTAAAGTTGGCTACGTTAATCCTCCTGAAACTGAAGATAATAATTCAGAAAAATCTCGCTCAATTCAATGTCAACATAAAATACGGTTTATTGTCGAAGACACAGGTATTGGCATCGCGCCCGAACAATTATCAGAGATTTTTAGACCCTTTCATCAAAGTGGTGAACCGTATAGTCAGGTAGAAGGAACCGGGTTAGGACTAGCGATTAGTAAACGCTTAGTTCAGATGATGGATGCCTCACTAAATGTGGAAAGTACTTTAGGGAAAGGAAGTGTTTTTTGGTTAGATTTAGATTTACCAGAAGTATTTACACATCCGGAAAATCAGCAAGTTAACCAAGGAGCAATTGTCGGTTTTCGAGGTCAGCGCCGTCAAGTGCTAATTGCGGATGATCAAAGAGAAAATCGCTCAATTTTTATGAATCTTCTCTCACCCTTGGGGTTTGAAGTGAGTGAAGCAGTAGATGGTTTAGATTGTCTAAATCAAGCCCTTAAAATTAAGCCAGATTTGATTATCCTTAGTCCAACTATGCCAGGAATGAACGGGTTGGAAGCGACTCGGATTATTAGGCAATCACCTGACCTTAAAGGAGTGGTGATACTTGCTACATCGGCTAGTGTTTTTGATTATAATCAACAGGAATGTTTGGCTGTGGGCTGTAATGGTTTTATCCCTCAACCGCTCCAAACTAAACATCTTTTTGAACAGCTAAAGGTTCATTTAGTACTAGAATGGATTTATGAGGAATCAAGCCCTCAAATCATTGACTTTTCCTCCTTAGCTTTACAAAGTTCAACTGAAGACTCTCTCATTGCGCCGCCAGAATCGGAAATTACAGCCTTGTATGAGCTAGCGATGATGGGTGACATCAAAGGGATCTGCAAACAAGCTAACAAAATTCAAGAATTAGATGAGCAATTTGCCCCATTTGCTCAACAGCTTTGTCAATTAGCTGAAAGGTTTCAGGAAAAACAAATTTTGGAGTTTGTTAAACAATACGTAATTCAGAAAGACTAACGTTGACCAGCCTCTCCGTCAATCAGAATTTTGCCCGCTAGAATAAGGATTCTTCCAACAATTTATTATCCAAAACTTTAAGTAACTGCGTACCTCGATCGTCTCTACAAAAGTTTGTATTCATTGCAAATATATAAAGAATTGGTATACCAAGCTCTACTTATTTACCAAAATTAAAAAATAGAGCTATAACAGTTTATTCACCGTTAGTGGAGGTGAAGATGATGGAGCGATCGCAAAAGTTAAAAGAAAAGCCTAGGAATGGGAAACAGGCAATTCGGACTCGTCGGCAGATAGAAAAAGCCCTTATTCAGAGCGAGCGACGATTTCATGCCATCTTTGATCAGACTTTTCAATTAATTGGACTACTAAAAACCGACGGCACGCTTTTAGAAGCAAATCAAAAAGCACTCTCATTCAGCGGACAAACGCCAGAAGAGATGATTAACCGCCCCTTTTGGGAAGCCCGATGGTGGAAAATTTGTCCGGAAACCCAAGAACATCTAAAAGGCGCAATCGCTGCCGCAGCCAGGGGTGAATTAGTTCGTTACGAAGTTGATGTTCTCGATGCCGAGCAAGTCGTAACCACAATTGATTTCTCCCTCAAACCAATACGGGATGAAACAGGTAAAGTCGTGCTGCTCATTTTTGAAGGTAGAGATTTAAGCAATGTCTACCATGAGCTTCGCTTACGCAAGCAGGTAAAAGCCTTAATGGTAGGGCAAAATCAGATCCTAGAAATGATTGCAAAAGGGGAAAAGCTTGCGCTTGTTTTAGGAAAATTAGTGCAGTTAAGTGAAAAGCAATGTCCGCAAATGCGCTGCTCTTTTCTCCTGTTAGACAAAAATGGGGTAAATATGCGCTTAGGTGCCGCTCCCAGTCTCCCAGAAGCCTATCAGCAAGCAATTGATGGGATGAGGATTGGACCTTATGCGGCGTCCTGTGGTACGGCAGCTTATTGGCGGGAATCCGTTGTTGTTACGGATATTACCTCTCATCCTCTGTGGCTAGATTGGCGAGAGTTGGCACTTTCTCATGGACTCTATGCTTGTTGTTCTGTGCCAATTTTCTCCACCGTGGGGAAGGTGTTAGGTACATTTGCCATGTATTACAGTGAACCTCATACTCCTAACCGACATGAGCAAGAACTGACCGAAGTGGCTACTCAACTCGCCCGAATTGCAATCGAGCGGTCTTTAGCCGAGGAGGAGTTGCTCCGCAGTAATGCCATGCTCAAAGCACAACAAGAAGCTGCCATTGATGGGATTTTAGTTCTTGACGAAAATCGTCGAGTGGCATCCTACAACCAACGTTTTTGTGAGTTGTGGCAGATTCCGAAATCACTCCTTCAAGCCGGCGAAGAACAGTCTTTATTAAAGCGGCTTCAATCTCAACTTGAACACCCCCAAGAATTTTGGGATAAGGTCGAGTATCTTGACGCTAATCCTAGCAAAACCAGTTATGACGAATTTCGCTTTAAAGATGGGCGGATTTTTGAGTTCTATTCGGCTCCCGTACTAGCGCCTTCTGGAGGCTACTACGGCAGAATCTGGTACAACCGAGACATTACCGAGCGCAAGATCAAAGATGCCGCCCTACGGGAGACTGAAGAGAAGTATCGTAAGTTAATTGAGTTAGCTGGTGATGCAATCATCGTTGTCGATGCCCAGACGGAAATTATTCTCGATGCCAATCAGATGGCAGAAAAGATGTTAGGACGCTCCAGATGCGAAATTATTGGTCTGCATCAAACAGAAATTCAGCCACAAGAAAGACTTGAACAATATAGCAAGATTTTTAAGCAACATATTGAGGCGTGTGGGGTATTTAAAACCGAACTGGAATTACGTCACAAAGATGGCACGTTAGTACCAATGGAGGTGAGTGCCACAGTTGTTGATGTTCAAGGTAAGCGCATTGTTCAAGGAATCTTTCGGGATATTAGCGATCGCAAACAAACCGAAAAGGCACTCAAACAAGCCAAGGATGCCGCAGAAGTTGCCAACCGCGCAAAAACTGAATTTTTGGCAAACATGAGCCACGAGCTACGTACTCCCTTAAATGGCATTTTGGGCTATGCTCAAATCCTTCAACAAGACTCCCGTCTTAGCGCCAAGCAGCAGGATCAAGTTGGCATTATTCAACGGTGTGGTGAACATCTGTTGACCTTACTTAATGATATCTTAGACCTCTCCAAAATTGAAGCCCGGAAAATGGAGCTGCATCTCAATGATTTTAACCTTACCCATTTTCTAGAAAACATTATAGAAATGGTTCGGATTCGGGCTGAACAAAAAAACATTGCCTTCCGTTATCAACGACTTTCCCCACTACCTAACTACGTCAGAGGTGATGATAAACGGTTACGACAAGTTTTAATTAATCTTCTGGGCAATGCCGTCAAATTTACCGACGTTGGCGGCGTAACTTTTCAAGTTGGCTATCTTGATTCACGGGAAACTGAGGAACTTGAAGCCGATTTAACAGTCGAATCATGTGAATCTCCTGTTTCTCCATCCACTCGAAAAATACGCTTCATTGTTGAAGACACGGGTATTGGCATGGCACAAGATCAATTAGCCGATATCTTTTTGCCATTTCATCAAATTGGCAACCACCGCCATCGCTTTGAAGGCACAGGTTTAGGTCTAGCCATTAGTCAAAAATTAGCACAACTGATGGATAGTGAAATCAAAGTCGGCAGTACCCTAGGTCAAGGCAGCGTTTTCTGGCTAGATTTAGATTTACCGGAAGTGTCAGAACAAGTTGAAGTATCCCAAACTAATCAATGTCACATTATTGGTTTAAAAGAAAAAAAATATAAGGTACTAGTAGTAGATGATCGCTGGGAAAATCGCTCGGTTTTGGTCGATTTGCTTTCACCTTTAGGGTTTGAAGTTCTACAAGCAATCGATGGACAAGACTGTATCAATCAGGCGCTGAAAACCCAGCCAGATGTGATTTTGCTTGATATGGTAATGCCGGGAATGGATGGTTTTGAAGCAACGCGGAAACTGCGGCAGTCGTTGACTTTAAAAGATATTACGATCATTGCGACATCTGCTAGTGCCTTTGATTACGATCAGGAAAAATCGTTATTAGCAGGTTGTAATGGTTTTATTTCTAAACCTGTCCAGGCAAAGCCGCTTTTAGAACAGTTACGTCAGCATTTAGGGTTGGAATGGGTTTATCAGGAGTCTCGCCAACAAATGCCCCAATTATTAGGAACTTCTACTCAATTCGAGGGTTGTACGCCAGAGTCTAGAACTCACCCGTTTAGCGGCGATGTTTTGATTAAAGCATTACCGCCTCAGAGTACCTCTCAAGATATCAAAAGAGCAACTGAGGTTGTTGTACCACCGCCACAAGAAATTATGACTTTACATGAACTAGCAATGATGGGTGACATTAAAGGAATTCAGGAGCAAGCACTCAGACTTGAGCAGTTAAATGAGGAATTCGTGCCATTTGCTAGGCAATTGGAACAATTAGCGAAAGGTTTTCAGGAAAAACAAATACTGGAATTTGTTAGAAAGTATATAGCGGAGAATGAATGAGTTTTAAGGAGTCTGGCAAAGCAACAATCCTGATTGTCGATGACAGTCCCATGAGTTTAGGGGTGCTGTTTGATTTTTTGACAAGAGCTGGATTTAAAGTATTAATAGCAAAAGATGGCGAAAGTGCAATTTTGAAAGTCAAAGAAGCAAGTCCTGATGTCATTTTATTAGACATAATTATGCCCGGAATTGATGGCTTTGAAACCTGCCGTCGCTTGAAGGCGAATCAATCAACTCAAGACATTCCCGTAATTTTTATGACGGCACTTTCTCAAACATCTGTAGTCGTTAAAGGTTTTGAACTAGGTGCTGTGGATTACATCACTAAGCCAACTCAGCAGGAAATTGTACTTGCTCGTGTGACAACTCACCTGACGCTCCAGAAGTTGCAGCATAGCCTTCAACAGCAAAATTTGCAACTTCAACAAGAAATTCAGCAGCGCCATTTGGCAGAAGCCGCACTCCAGCTAGCGAATGAGGAATTGCAACGTTTAGCAACGTTAGATGGCTTAACTCAAGTTGCTAATCGTCGTCGCTTCGATGAGTATATGAATAAAGTTTGGCAGATTTTAGTTCGCGAGCGTTTACCTTTGTCTTTGCTAATGTGTGATGTTGATTTTTTTAAGCGCTATAACGATAGCAAAGGTCATCAAGCAGGAGATGAATGTTTACAGCAACTTGCACAGGCGATGAAGTTTGCTGTTAAGCGTCCAGCAGATTTAGTTGCTCGTTATGGAGGAGAAGAGTTTGCTGTAATTTTACCTAATACAAATGCTGAAGGAGCGTTGACTGTTGCCCAAGAAATTCGAGCCGCTGTGAGCGCGTTAGGACTCGTTCATCCTCAATCACCAATTAGCAATTATATTACTTTAAGTGTTGGGGTTTCTTGTACAATTCCGACCCTAGAATCTTGTCCGGAAACGTTAATTTCTGCTGCCGATCAGGCGCTGTATCAGGCGAAAGAAGCAGGACGAGATCGCGCGGTTTTTCGGGGTATGACTTCTGCTGAAAGCTGGGGTGTTTGCACTCGATGATGCTTGCAAAACCTTTGTTCGGGAAACAGCAAATAAAAATCGATCGCAAAGTTTTACAGGTTATGATCTTAAGTTCGATTAATTACGATATCGGTGCTAACACTAATAGTTATTAATCTCGGTTTAAAGTCTTGAGGAAGTCGCTAGCAACAGATAAGTTCGGGGAATATTATTCAACATAATTCATCTGCCTTGGATAAAACCACTTACTTATATTCATTTACTCGCAAATAAGCCCCAACTGAAATGCTCGATGAAACGATAAACAAAGGTGTAATTGTCATTGTCGATGATAAGCCGACGAATTTGGGGGTGCTATTCGATTTTTTAACAGATTCTGGCTTTAAAGTTTTAGTGGCTCAGGATGGTGAAAGTGCGATTCAAAAGGTTGAATATGCTCATCCTGATCTGATCTTGTTGGATGTGATGATGCCAGGAATTGATGGGTTTGAAACCTGCCGTCGCCTGAAAGAAAATGAGTCAACTCAAGACATTCCTGTAATTTTTATGACCGCTCTGTCTGATACTGCGGCTAAGGTTAAAGGGTTTAGTTTGGGTGCTGTAGATTATGTAACAAAACCCGTACAGCAAGAAGAAGTCAAAGCAAGAGTGACGACTCACCTGACGATCCGAAACCTACAAAAAAGACTGCAAGCGCAAAATTTACATCTACAACAGGAAATTAGGGAGAGACAACAGGCAGAGGCGTCACGGCGGGAAGCAGAGGAGAAATATCGCAGCATTTTTGAAAATGCGACGGAAGGGATTTTCCAAGTAACTCCTGAAGGACGGTACATCACCGCTAATCCGGCATTGGCACGAATTCTCGGCTATGATTCACCTGAAGAATTGATGAGTCAAGTTACTAATTTCATCCAACAGCTTTATGTACAACCAATGCTACGTGAGGATTTAGACGCTCTTTTACTGCGCTACGATTTTGTCTCGGATGTTGAGTCTCAGGTTTATCGTCAAGATCGCTTGATCATTTGGATTTCGGAAAATATACGCACCGTTAGAGATGCAGATGGCAGATTACTCTACTATGAAGGCACTGTTGCTGATATTACAGAGCGCCGGAAGACAGAAGATGCTTTGCGTCATGCCCGGGAACAATCAGAACTGCTGTTGCTCAATATCTTACCCCAAGCGATCGCGGAGCGTTTAAAGAAAAGTAATAGCACTATTGCCGAAAGTTTTGAAGAAGTAACGGTAATGTTTGCCGATTTAGTCGATTTTACGAAATACTCGGCTCAAACTTCTCCAACCGAATTGGTCGAAATGCTCAATGTGATTTTCTCAACGTTTGACCAACTGGCACAACAGCATCAGGTTGAGAAAATTAAGACAATTGGGGATGCCTATATGGCTGTTGCTGGGTTGCCGACGCCTTGCCCAGATCATGCTCAAGCGATCGCACAAATGGCGTTGGATATGCAAGAAGCGATCGCTAAATACAATGCTGATACGGGTCAAGCATTTAAAATCAGAATTGGCATCAACAGTGGGCCGGTTGTCGCTGGCGTCATTGGCATCAAAAAATTCAGCTACGATTTGTGGGGAGATACGGTAAATATTGCCTCTCGTATGGAATCCCACGGGGCACCTGGTTACATTCAAGTCACATCTGCCACCTATGAGCGATTGAAAGCTCAGTATCTGTTTGATCAGCGTCAATCTATCCAGGTTAAAGGTAAGGGAGAAATGACGACCTATCGCCTCATCGGTCAAAAGTTGTTAGATCTTCCTACAGATTAAACTCTAAAACCTGGCAGCAAACTCTTTTCACTCTCGTTGCCCTGGCTTAATCTCCCCCTAGCTCTCCAATTTTTAGGAGACGGCGGGGAGTGTTCAACCACACATCACAACCGGAAACGAGGAACTGCACCAAATGAATCTCATCGTCGAGATTCCCGTTCCATTTGAGCGACGAAGCCTTCATCTTCAGCAACTGTTTTAGTTAGCTGTATTCCCAAGAAGCTGGAACGTCCGAGAGTATTGATGCGTCATTGAGAAGCAAAGCCTAGTTGACCAGCTAACTACGATCTTGACGCGATTCGCATTTACTCTCAAAACTCCCGCCAAAAAGTCACCCACCTTTGGGTATGATATGTAAGGTTGTCGCGTATTGTAACGCAAACGACATTACGACATTTAACTGTTCATACGCTGGGAAATATCAATATGGTCGCCCTCAAAATTGCTGTTTATATCGTTGTTAGTATCTTCGTTGGCTTGTTTGTGTTTGGCTTTTTGTCAAATGATCCGTCTCGTAACCCCAAGCGCCGGGATATGGAGTAAATTGCGTTAGCGCAGCTTGCCGCTAGGCTTCTCGCTTCATTCCTAAGTCTTGTGCAAAGGGCGAGGCGTCTCTCGCCCTGGCAGTATTCAGTGCGGGGAAAAGTCACGCTGATTTAGCTGTCACTTCGATTCTTACTGCTGAAAGAATGCCCCAACCTGTTCAACCGCCAGAAATTCCTGCAATTATTCAACCCGTAGCCGCTGAAAATGCTGCTAGTTCAGATAAATTTTCTATTGGGACATCAAAATCAGCATCGACTCAAACGCTGCAAACCAACGCACTCCCTACACCCACTCCACCGGAAAATTTTGCACCGGAGCCTTCGCCATTAACATTTGCTAAAAGCGCAGCATTGCTGGGACCTCCGATTTCCGCTAGTCATTCCTTGCCCCCCAACGAGAGCGAAATCGAAAAAGCGGTAGATGGCGAAACTGCTCCGACTCAGTTGCCCTCAGCGATATCAGCGACTCCAAAACAAGCACCAGAAGCAAAAGAAACGCGAGTCGCGAGTACTGATGAACCGCAAGAGAAGTTATCCTCTCCTTCGCCAACTTCCAATAGTCCTAATTCTTTACCTTATAATTCCTCTCTAACATTTGAAGTGCCAAATGTCAAGCGTTTGGTCACTCAAGAAAGAGGAGGAGAAAGTAGAGACTTTGAATTTACGATCCCTCCCCAGGAGACGCCACCCGTATCCGAAGAAAAGGTTGCCCCGCCCCAAAATCAAGCACCAGCAGCGCCTCAACCTGCTACAAGTCCAAATGAAACAACTAACCAGACAACTCCCTTCGGTGTTGGTGGGGTAGTTGAGCTAACTTCAGACCGCCAGGAGTATGATGAGCAGCAAAAAGTGATCACGGCAGAAGGTAATGTTGTATTGCGGTTTCGAGAAGCCTTACTTAATGCCGATCGCGTTCAGGTAAACTTACCAAATCGGATTATCCTTGCTGAAGGCAATGTGGCACTGACACGGGGACAGCAAGTGCTACGAGGGCAACGATTTGAATATTACTTTGTTCAAGATAGTGGCGTGATTTTAAATGCCAAAGGCGAGTTGTATACGCCCACATCTGGAACTGACCTAGATATTTTATCCCCAGTCAGTGTCGGCACACCAGTAAGCGATCGCATTACCAGTAATCAACCACTACAAGGTGTCACTAGTGCAGGCGGTTACTCGTTTATTGTGGGCGCCGGAAGCACTGCCCAAAACTTGCAAACACCCGTCTCAGGCGGTACAGTCAATCGATTACGTTATGAAGCCGACCGAGTTGATTTTGACGGCAAAGGGGCGATTGCAACCAATATCCGCATTAGCAACGACCCTTTTTCACCGCCAGAATTAGAGTTACGGGCAGATACCGCGCGGTTTACGCGAGTTGAACCGTTATTAGATGAAATTGTTGCCTCTCGCCCCCGCTTAGTGTTCGATCAACGTGTGGAAATACCAACATTCCGCAACCGGATCTCGATTGACCGCCGCCCACGGGAACCGGGTTTATTTAACATTGGCTATGACGCAACTGATCGCGGTGGCTTATTTATTGAACGATCTTTTGGGATAATTAATACACCGAACGTACAATTTAGCGTAACGCCTCAATATCTTATTCAAAAAGCAATCTCGGAAGGCAGCTTTATTGACCCTTCTGATTTTGGTCTGAAAGCCAGACTTAATGCGATCCTCGGTCCCCGGACAACGGTTACAGGTCGGACAGTTTTCACGACTCTCGATCCGACTGACTTAGAAGAAAAAACACGGGCAAGTTTACAGCTACAGCAAATTATTGGTACGACTCTGCCGCATACACTGAATGTGAGGTATAGTTATCGCGATCGCCTTTTCAATGGTTCCCTTGGCTTCCAAACCGTTCAAAGTAGCCTAGGCGCAGTCCTGACTTCACCAAATATTCCTTTAGGGAACACAGGCGTTAATTTAAACTATCAAGTCGGCGCTCAATATATTAACGCTGATACTGATCGAGTAGACTTACTTGATCCAGTCCGAACCAACGAGCGTACTAGCTTAGGGCGATTTGAAGGTAGTGTTAGCTTGAGTAAAGAATTTTTACTCTGGCAAGGGCAAAGTTTACCAGCAACACCCACCGAAGGATTACGCTACACACCAGCGCCAGTTGTTCCTTACCTAGCACTAACTACAGGCATTACAGGAGTTGGCAGTGCTTATACGAGTGGTGATACTCAGCAATCCCTAAGTGGCACAATTGGACTTGCTGGGCAATTTGGACATTTTTCACGACCGTATCTAGATTACACCGGATTTAATATCAGCTACACTCAAGTGGCGATTGGTGGCTTATCGCCGTTTCTGTTTGACCGAGTTGCAGATACGAGTATTCTTTCTGCTGGTATTACCCAACAAATCTACGGCCCTTTTCGACTGGGTATTCAGACAGCAATTAATTTAAATACAGGTAAGGAAATTAGCACGGATTACCTTTTAGAATATAGTCGTCGTGCTTACAATATTCAGATATTGAGGCGTTACGCTAAATTGTACGTTCGGTGTATTAATTATCCCAAAAGATC
>CADCTM010000377.1 GCA_902805485.1 uncultured Coleofasciculus sp.
TGCGTAGAACTGTTCCAGAAGCTACAACAACAAGATACACAGCAAGCCCAAGAGATTCGTCAACACCTTCAGGAAGTGATGCAAAAAGGCAAGATGTAATCAAGGTTACTGCCATTTGTTAAGATAAACCGCACTAATACACAGCGGTTTCAGTGAATTTTATCGGGTTAGCCAAGGCGAAGCTACACACCTGGAGGCACTTCATGGTGCTTGTGTTACCTTCATCTTGGCTAATAAAAATTATTAGATACTTTAGAGTGTGAAAAGGATCGGTAAGATCCAGTAGCAACTCAAAAAGTATGTCGGTATGCATATCAGTGAAATCACCCATCCGAATCAACTGCATGGCTTGTCAATTCGTCAACTAGAGCAAATTGCGCGTCAAATTCGAGAGAAGCATCTCCAAACTGTAGCCACCAGTGGGGGTCACTTGGGACCAGGGTTAGGGGTTGTGGAACTGACAATTGCCCTTTATCAAACCTTAGACTTAGACTGCGATAAGGTGATTTGGGATGTCGGACACCAAGCTTACCCCCACAAAATGCTCACTGGGCGATATGACAACTTCCACACCCTGCGGCAGAAAGATGGCGTAGCGGGCTACCTAAAGCGATGTGAGAGTAAATTCGATCATTTTGGTGCGGGTCATGCCTCTACGAGTATTTCAGCGGCGCTAGGGATGGCGTTAGCGCGTGACCTTAAAGGGGAAAACTTCAAAACCGTAGCCGTTATCGGCGATGGCGCCCTAACTGGCGGTATGGCACTAGAAGCGATTAACCACGCTGGACATATGCCCAACACTAGGCTTTTGGTGGTGCTAAATGACAATGAAATGTCAATTTCTGCCAACGTTGGGGCAATTCCTCGCTACCTTAACAAAGTGCGCCTGAGTCCCCCGGTACAGTTTCTTTCCGAGAATTTAGAGGAACAAGTTAAGAATATTCCCTTTGTGGGCGAGTCTTTATCCCCGGAATTGGAACGGGTTAAGGAAAGCATGAAGCGCCTTGCTGTACCCAAAGTTGGGGCAGTAATTGAAGAATTAGGCTTTACTTATATGGGACCTGTGGACGGTCACAATTTGGAAGACTTAATTTCTACCTTTAAAGCGGCACATAAGCAGAATGGGCCTGTATTCGTCCATGTGGTGACAACGAAAGGCAAAGGATACGCGATCGCTGAAAAAGACCAAGTAGGCTATCATGCTCAAAACCCTTTCAACCTCGCCACGGGTAAAGCAATTCCCTCCACTAAACCCAAACCGCCAGCATACGCGAAAGTTTTTGCCCACACCCTGGTTAAACTTGCCGAAAATAACCCGAAAATCGTTGGGATTACGGCAGCAATGTCAACCGGTACCGGTTTAGATAAGCTCCAAGCAAAACTGCCTCAGCAATACATAGATGTCGGTATTGCCGAACAACACGCCATTACCCTAGCGGCAGGTTTAGCTTGCGAAGGAATGCGCCCGGTTGCAGCGATTTACTCGACTTTCCTCCAACGCGGTTACGACCAAATCGTGCATGATGTTTGTATCCAAAACCTCCCCGTCTTCTTCTGCCTAGATCGGGCGGGAATTGTTGGGGCGGATGGTCCGACTCACCAAGGAATGTATGATATTGCTTATCTGCGCTGTCTGCCTAACATGGTGTTGATGGCACCTAAAGATGAGGCAGAACTTCAGCAAATGATTGTGACGGGGGTCAATTATACAGATAGTCCCATTGCCCTACGCTATCCTCGTGGCAACGGCTACGGCGTCCCTCTGATGGAAGAAGGTTGGGAAGAACTTCCAATTGGTAAGGCGGAGATTTTGCGCCAAGGCGATGATCTGCTAATCCTAGGTTACGGTTCGATGGTTTACCCAGCGATGCAAACGGCAGAAATCTTGAGCGAACATGGTATCGAAGCGACTGTGATCAATGCTCGATTTGCCAAACCCCTGGATACTGAGTTAATTTTGCCACTGGCGAAACAAATTGGTCGGGTTGTGACGTTGGAAGAAGGCTGTTTAATGGGTGGCTTTGGGAGTGCGATCGCAGAAAGTCTGTTGGATAATAATATCGTCGTTCCCGTAATGCGGATTGGCGTACCAGATCAGTTAGTCGATCATGCCACACCTGAGCAATCAATGGCAGCATTAGGACTGACGCCGCCTCAAATTGCCGAACGAGTGCGAACTACATTTAGCCCTCAACTGGCAGCGATTAGTAAGTAGCGGTATTTTAGCCGTTCTTAATGGTCAAATACTCAAAAGTATTTTGTGGGGGCACGATATATCGCGCCCCTAACCTGTATTCCGTGAGACGGGGAACGGCTATATTTCTGAACAATGGACAGAAAAGATAGAATATGAAAAATTTTGATGTTGTTGTTGTTGGTGCGGGACCAGCCGGCTGTCATTGTGCTAAATTACTGGCAAAATCAGGCTATAGTGTTTTGCTGGCAGAGCAGCACGAAGATTTTTATCAAAATGATTTTTCCAGCGCTGGTACACCGATTGAAACTTTAGAGCAATTTGATTTGCCTGAAGATATTGTCGGCAGTTTCTGGCACAAACTTGTTATTGTTACGACTAATATTACCCAAACTTGGGAAGCTCCAAAAACGTTAGGCGCTGTTTTAAGTTTCGCCAAACTTCGAGGATTTCTGGCGCATGAAGTTGAGTCATTGGGCGGCGAAGTTGGGATGGGTTATCGTTATATCAAATATGCTCAAAAAGACGGAAAAAGTATTATTAAATTTAAGCGACGTGGTGTAGATGAGCCAATTACTGTTAGTACAAAAGTCCTGGTTGATGCAACAGGTCCACTTCGAGCGGTCATGTACGATAAGGAAAATGAG
>CADCTM010000378.1:0-9020 GCA_902805485.1 uncultured Coleofasciculus sp.
GGTAGCTAAGGGATATTAAGTCGCCCAAATTAGTCCCATCATTCCCTACATCACTGATTAACAAAGGCGCTGGATTAGCATTTATCTCCCTGGCAACTTCAGCATTAGAATAACTCGGAACATTACTCCACCAGGTATCCGCTAAAGCGCTAACGGTACAGGAGGCAATACTACTTGTTACTAACAAAGCTAGAACCACTCGCCAAATCTTTTGCCCCTTCAAAATACGATTTTTCAGAAAATACGCTATGGCTAGCTGCACTCCAGGATAACAAGAAATCAGGTAGCGCGACACCGCAGAGCGCCTTCCCCCGCTCAATAAGTCGGGCAACGCCAACATCAGAAACGGTACAAAAATTGACGTTAAGATAAACAGCCAAGTTGTACGATTGGTTTGACGGCAAACTGTATAAATTGCAACGGCTATTAATAGGATAATGGGTAATCTTAAGAGATAAGTCCAGATACTATCAAAGCCAAAATCTAAATCCAAAAATAATGCTGTGAAACTAAGAATCCACAGCTTAACAAGTAAAAGTACATCCACTGAACCACTAGACCAGCTAGTTGTATCCAAAGCTCGTTGAGAATTAGTAATTAGTACTATCAACCACGGACTATAAATCCCGATTGTGGCAGTTATTGATATAAAAAACTTAAAAGCATCTTCAGTCCGATTTTCCTTATTTATAAAATGAAAAACAATAAAGAAAAAATGACCAATAATTGTTAGTCCAAAAAAAGCATGGGTGTATAAGCCAATGACAGTCGCCAAAGTGTATAATCCCCAGTTCGGCAAAGTTGGCAACCGTAAAGCCTTCAACAATAAAAAACTACTACCGATGATTGCAACAGTCAGAAAACTGTACTGTCTGGCAATTTGGGAAAACAGAACATCAAAAGGTGATAAAGCGAGAAAAATAGTTGCTAATAAAGCGGCGAATGGTAAGGAAAAAAGTTCTAAACTTAAAGCATACATTAAAGGTAAAGATAGCAAGCTTAAAAGCGCTGGCAAACTACGGGAAGCGGTGATAGAACTGCCAAATAATTGCATCCAGAAGCGACTTATTAAAAAGTACAAAGGAGGATGCTGGGGGTCTTCAATGGCTAGAGAGCGTATTGTATCGCTGGCAGTGCTTCCAGGCTTCAGACGCTGAAATTTCTGTAAGTCTTGAGGAGCAAGAATTTGATTTTGAAAAATTTCTTGTCCGATTTCTTTGCTAGTGAAACCAGCGGCACGTAACGAGGTGTAAACTTCATCATGCCAATAAAGTTTGTGGTCAAGATTAGCAAAGCGAAAAAACACCCCAATTACTAACAAGATAATGATTAAAAACCGCCATCCTCCAGAGAAAGGCTGCTCAAAAGTTCTTAGTCTTACCACATTTTTAGTCCAGCTAAATTTGACACAAATAGCCTTGATTCATCTCTTTGCCTAGCCACTATTACCTCTTATGTCGGATGTCCGACTAGAAAACAATTGCTAAATCTATAGCACTTATTCTCGATTACCTCAGGTGTCTTATGTTTCCGCTCTGGTTACAAGCAGGATTCTGGGGTTTGGTGGGTGGTTGCGCTCTGATAATTGGAGCGATGTTAGGCTACTTTGTCAAGATCCCCCAGTGGGCAATTGCCGCAGTTATGGCATTTGGTGCGGGTGTACTCATTTCTGCGTTAGCGTTTGAGCTGATAGATAAGGCATATAAAACAGGCGGTTTTGATTCAAGCGTGAGCGGTTTTTTGGGTGGCGCTGTTGTGTACACTGCCGCTAACTGGTATCTTGCCCATCAAGGCGCAAAGCACCGCTTCAACATCCCCGAAGGACTTTCCAGCGCCGCCGGGATGAAATAAGCCGACAGAAAAGCAACCAACATCTTCGGTATATGGGCAGGAATTGCCCTTCTTTCCGGTCTAGCATCGCTTCTCGGTTACACAGTCTTCAGTCACTTATCGAAAGAAATTATTGCCGCCACAACTGCTATTGCCGTAGGCGGAATTCTCGCCATGATTTCCGACACAATGATTCCAGAGACGTTCGAGCAAGCCCATGATTTTGCCGGATTAATTACTGTATTGGGGTTCCTTTGTTCTTTTATCCTCAGTAAATTAGGAGGCTAATCCTTTAATCAGAATTCCCCCCAACTTCTATTAACCTTAGATAACGTTCTAATAACCCAATGAATACCGCAGGCTGCTCCAAATGTGGCAATATTCCTGTGTCTTCAATCACTTCAAAACCCTTCACCGCTCGCGGGTTCAAACGCGCCAAACGCTTACCTAAATCTAGACGAGTAAACTGTGCCCTTTCTCCCCAAAAAATCACAGTTGGGACAGTTAATTGGTCAATATACAACGGCAAATCAAAATAAAGATCCCCCCGCAAAAAAGCCAGTGCCGCATACTCAGCGTGCGGTTGTTGTGCCGAAGCTAAATAAGCCGCTACCATTTCCGTCGATACTCGTTGGGGTTTAGAAAAAAGAAACTGCACCAAAAAATTACGCACTGCTACATCATTAGTCGCCCCCAGCTCATAAATTAAACTGCTTAAAAACGGCGTTCTAATGATATTAAGCGGTAATCTCCGCCCAGCATTTTGCCCAAAGTCATCAAACCCAGAAGGACAGACAAGAAACAGCGCCTTAAATAATTCTGGACGCTCAATTGCAAGGCGAATTGTTAAAGCCCCCGTCAAAGAAGAAGCCACCACAGTAACTGGCGAATCAGCTACTTGTGAAATAAACTCACCCAGTGTAGTTAAATAATCACTCACCTGATAATCTCGAATCGGATGAGCCGACTGCCCCCAACCAATCAAATCTGGTGCAATAATGCGGTGAGTCGGAGCAAATGCAGGATATACTTTTGACCACTCGTAAGCCGAAGCTCCGCCACCAAAGTTATGTAAGAAAACAAGAGAAGGTAATTCCTCATTTGCCGTTGCAACTGTCCAAGGTGAGGCAATTGGAGTATAGTACACCATCGAACCCAAGGACGTATTAACGACTTTTTGCCCAAAGCCAGGGGGTTGAAACTGAAGCATTAATCCTGCAATTGCTCCTAATACTTTTAAATTCTTACCTGGATATTAACCCAGAAACAAAATCCTTCTCAACTTAGGAATTTTTTACTTCCTATCCGCACCAAAGCAGGATAAAAGCCGAAGAATTTTCTTGGGGGGCTGCGGGTTTGGAATGTGAAAATATTTTTTAACTTTCTCCTTATAAAGTGTCAGGAAAAACTCAATTTCTTTTCTTGCATTGCGCCGTAACTGATTAGGCAGAGTCGGTTCAAGAACTACATAAGTTTCAACAGCTTCTTCAAGTAAATCCAAAACTTCTTCTGGAACTACATCTTGATATTGTTGTGTCTTTGCCTCCAGCGCCTCAGCAAGGGGCAAATCAAGCTCTTGATGAGCTAAAGCTTTTAAATCTTTAGAGTCTACAGTCATAAATTTTCCCCTGATTTAATAAAAACACCAGAAAACGCGGCAAGCTGTTTTTTCTCTCTCAGCCTCACTCCCAAAAGCTCAACTTAGTTATGCCAACAGCTCAGATTATCACCAAACCTTAACTGAATGAACTTCCTCCAATTGGCTTGCCTAAAAAGATGAAGTTGGACTCTAACTAAATTAATAATTTCTTAACTTTCCTAACCTAAAAGCCAAAGTCAAGTAACCCCGCGAATCCTCAAGACAAAGTAGATGCATACTCTGTCATATTCCTCCCGTTCTTAACAAGAATCACTCTATCCAAAGAAGTATTTTATCCTAAAAACTTTGACATTTTAATAATAATGTGCATAAAGGTGCAAGCCTGAAGACAAACCGATTCAAGCCACCAACCCCACCCCCATCCGTTAAATCCGTTACCAAATCCGCTGCCAGACGCTGCCGAGCAAACCAAGATAAACTTGAAATAAACAGGCGAGGACACTGTTGTGACGAACCAAAATCGCTCCCAATGGGACGCTGGCAGATTTGTACAAACCCTCACCTATTTTGAGGTCATCCCTCTAATTAACTGGCTACAGCAGCTATTTACAGGCAGAGTCAATACTAAAAATGAAAGCCAGGGTGGAGGCAAATCAATGGGAGTAATACTAGTAGCAGGCGCGACAGGCGGCGTCGGTAAGCGAGTCGTACGGCGTCTAGTCGAACGCAATTATCAAGTCCGTGCCCTCGTCCGGGATGCCCAAAAAGCGCGGGAAATCCTCGGCGACAAAGTGGAACTCTTCGAGGCAGACATTACCATACCAGAGACACTAGCTCCAGAATTAATGGACAGCGTGTCCGCCGTCATATGTTGCACAGGCGTCAAAGTACAACCCGTTGAAGGTGATACTCCTGACCGCGCAAAATACTATCAAGGCATTAAATTTTATATGCCAGAAGTTGTAGATAGTCCGGAAATTGTAGACTATCAAGGCATCAAAAACTTGGTTAAAGCTGCCGCCAAACAACTAGCAACTGCGCCATCCGATGAAAAAATAATCTTTGATTTCACACATCCCTCAAACGACATCAAAGAAACCTGGGGCGCAGTCGATGATGTTGTCATGGGTGGCGTCAGTGAAAGCACTATTCAACTAGCAGAAAATACCGCTTTATTTACTGGCAACGTCTCAACAGAAAACTCCGGCGGGTTTGTTTCTGTCCGTACCAAAAACTTTGAAACACCGTTAAATTTATCAGCATACAAAGGTATCGAACTGCGCGTTAAGGGCGATGGAAAGCTATATAAATTCTTCATCCGCACCGATCCGAAATGGGATGGCGTTGCCTACTCTCATTCCTTCGACACCGAACCCCATACCTGGATAACAGTACGCATTCCTTTCGATACCTTAATTGGGGTATTTCGTGCCAAAACAATGGACTTTGCTGACCCACTTGATCCAAGTAAAATCAGTTCATTTCAACTCATGCTCAGTAAGTTTGAATATGACAAAGAACTGAACCCGAAATTTGCACCCGGTAGCTTTGCCTTGCAAGTTGAATCAATAAAAGCTTATGGCGGTTCACCCTTACCGCAGTTCGTAATGATTAGTTCCGCCGGTGTCACCCGTCCAGGACGTCCAGGTATTAACTTAGAAGAAGAACCGCCAGCAGTCCGCATGAACGATCAATTAGGGGGAATTCTTACCTGGAAACTGCGTGGTGAAGATGCGGTGCGGGAAAGCGGCATTCCTTACACAATTATTCGACCCTGTGCCTTAACAGAAGAACCTGGCAATAAAGCCTTAGTTTTTGAGCAAGGTGATAATATTCGCGGCAAAGTTAGTCGGGAAGATATTGCCGAGCTTTGTCTACAGGTGTTAGAGCAATCTCAAGCTACTAACGTTACCTTTGAAGTGAAAGAAGATCCGAATATCGAACAATCCTTCAACGGAGATTTATTTTCTAGTCTACAAGCCGACCAATGAGGCAACAGATTATTTAACGGATTCAACGGATAAGATATTGTTTGTGACCAATGAATAATGACCAATAACTAACTCGCAAGACGGTTAGAAGCTTGAGGCTGCAATAACGACACTAACTCTTTGACACCTCGATGTATGTGTCGCGTCACCGTCATTGGACTCACACCAATCTGGGCGGCAGCTTCCCGGCGCGGTACTTCCCGCAGCACCACAAACTCAATTGCCGTGCGCGCTTTTTCTTCCATTTGATTCATTGCACCTTGAAGTTCTTGTCGTTCTTCTTCCCAATGCTGCAACGCCTCGTTATAGGTATCAGGCAGCATATCGCCTAAAGTGGTTCGGCAATCAACGCTGTAACCCACAGTGGCATCTAAACTTAAGGGAGCGCGATTGTGAGCGGCTAACTTACTCTCTTGCCATTCTGGGAGGGATATCTTCAGTGCCTGAGCAATCTCAGCATCTTTCGGGAAGCGTCCAAGGGTTGCTGCTAACTCTTTACTCACTCTTTGCCCTTCCTTCTGAAGTTCCTGCCAACGGCGCGGAATTTTTACCAAAGAGCCTTTATCACGCAAAAAATGCAACATTTCACCCCGAATATAAGGCACTGCAAACGAACTAAAGGCACTGTTTTGATTGGGGTCAAATCGCTCAATCGCCCGAATCAAGCCAAGATAGCCAATTTGCTCCAAATCTTCATAAGGTTCAGCACACTGGTCGCTGATTCGATGGGCAATCTTTCTCACTAATCCAAGATTCAACCGCACTAACTGATTGCGAACCTCAATGGAAGGATTTCGATAGTAAGCAATCAAAAGTTCCATTCTCCGAAAAGACATAAGACCTGTAGTCATAGAAAAATTCCCGCCTCAAAAAACCTGTCCCTTAAGCTGCTTGTGTAACCAAGTCAACTTGAACTCATTGTCTGAAGAGGAAAACTAATACACCATCGTCGTTTTACGGAAATAACTTTCCTAGTGATTTTGATTCTCCGTATAAATACGCAAACGGCATCCACGACAGGGGTGAGTACCCAGATTTTTTATGTGTCTTCAGACAGATACTCCGTGTCTGCCAGTCTCATATTTGCTAACGGCTTTGGATCTCAGTCAAAATAGAAATAATTAGCAATGTGTGCTTGTAACTTATCGGTATTTAGAGGAAGTCTCATGAGCAACACCAGCAACTTTCGTCAAGCGATGCGTGAAGCTAAAAATCACGCGCTAGTTGGTCCCAATGTGATTGCCAACGCGCTTCCTTATGTGGGAGCAGGACTTGTTTTAACCGCCCTCGGTACTTACGGGGGTTTGGGCGTTTTGCGTTCCAATCCAGGGCTATTCATGACCACCTTCTGGGTGGCACTGATTGCTGAAATCGCTCTTTTCTTCGTTGCTAGTGGCGTTGCCCAAAAAGGCAATAAAGGCATCGCCCTGCCCCTTCTAGCAACCTACAGCCTGCTATCTGGCTATACCCTCAGCGGCTTAATCTTTGTTGCCCTGAGAACACAAGGCGTTGGTCTGCAAGGAATTGGTTTTGCCGCCCTTGGTTGTGGCGCTACCTTTATCGCCGCTAGACAAATTGGCTCGAATCTTTCTGAAGAAGACGGACAGGCTCTAACTAAAACTGTGCAACTAGGTATGATTGCCTTGGTTGTTGTTTTAGTCGGTCAGGTAATCTTTTCCTTTTTTGGCGGCGGTTTTCCCGGTTGGCTAGAAATTGCCGTCTCCGGCATCGGTGTGTTTCTGTTTGCTGGCGCGGCTGTGGTAGATTTCTACATCCTGCCTCGCACCTACCGCGACGATGAATACTTGCCTGCGGCGCTGTCGATGTATCTCACCTACATCAACTTGTTCATCTTCATTTTGCGCCTGCTGATTGCCTTTAACAGCCGCGATTAACTTAAGTTTAATCAACCGAGTATGGGGGCACGGTATACCGTGCCCTTACTTATGCCACACTCTAGTTAAAATCAAATATGCAACCCTTAACGTGGTAGCGAAGGATAGAAATCATCATGGAAGCCTTAGAAATTAAACGCGAAGTCGAACTGTTGTCACAGCGCCTGGGGAAAACCCAGGACTATCTTTGACGTTCCCGCTCTTACTGCAAAAATTCAAGACTTGGAACAGTTGGCAGCTCAACCGGATTTTTGGGATGAGCAAACTTCGGCTCAACAAACGCTGCAAGAACTTAATGACCTAAAATCTAACATCGAGCAGTATCACCACTGGCGCAGCTCCCTAGAAGACGCTAAAGCGGTTTTGGAGCTGGTAGAACTTGAAGAAGACGCGGCACTGCTCTCGGAAGCTGAAACTAGCCTGACTCAGCTCAATCAAGAACTTGACCGTTGGGAGTTAGAACAACTGCTCTCCGGCATCTATGACGCCAAAGGTGCTGTCCTTACCCTAAATGCCGGTGCCGGGGGCACAGATGCCCAAGATTGGGTGGAAATCCTCCTCCGAATGTACACCCGTTGGGCAGATAAGCACGGTTACAAAGTCCAGCTTGTGGAAAAATCGGAAGGTGAGGAAGCGGGCATTAAGTCGGTGACTCTGGAAGTTGACGGGCGTCACGCCTATGGCTACCTAAAAGCGGAAAAGGGAACGCACCGACTGGTAAGAATTTCTCCTTTTAATGCCAATGGCAAGCGGCAAACGAGCTTTGCTGGCGTTGAAGTGATGCCGCTGATCGATAATTCGGTTCAGTTGGACATTCCCGACAAAGATTTAGAAGTTACAACCTCCCGTGCTGGTGGTAAGGGTGGGCAAAATGTCAATAAGGTGGAGACAGCGGTACGGATTAAGCATATTCCCACAGGTATTGCCGTACGCTGTACCGAAGAACGCAGTCAATTGCAAAATAAAGAAAAAGCCCTGGTTATTCTGAAAGCGAAGTTGCTGATTATTGCCCAAGAGCAACGCGCTCAAGAAGTTGCTGAAATCAGAGGTGATATGGTAGAAGCGGCTTGGGGCAACCAAATTCGGAATTATGTTTTCCATCCTTACCAGATGGTCAAAGATTTACGCACAAATGTGGAAACTTCAATGCTCAATGATGTGCTTGACGGTGACATCGATTTGTTCATTGAAGCTTACCTCCGTCAGGAAAATCAGCTAACCTAAAATTCGCAGGCTCTTGAAATCAATAACAACTGTATACAGGTCAGGGATTGTTAAGTTACCTGTTACATTAGAGTCATAAAATAACCTCTAAGTGAAATTCAACGGTTCTTATGAGCAACCCATCTTCACCACCTGAAACCCCGCAAAGTTTGAGTGAAATGACAACCCTGCCCGCCTTAACATCAACTGAACCGAAGCCTAGTTACGTAAAACTGGCAATGCGTAATATGGTTCGTAAACGCGGCAAATCGTTACAACACTTTTTCCTCACGACTTTTGGACTGTTAGCGGTGCTTGTTGGTCTGGCATACTTAACTCGTTAAACCGAATGACAGCAACATCCGAGGAGACCCGCAAAGCGTGCAAGTTGAAGTGAGCGTACAGGATTGTTTTTTTACAGCGTCTCGGTCAACCCTTACCGAAGCGAAGAAATTCTCTTGCCATTGCTCAAACCAACTTTCCCAAGTGGTAGTAGAGATA
>CADCTM010000378.1:9030-11731 GCA_902805485.1 uncultured Coleofasciculus sp.
TAACACGTCGCCTCACGGAGGATACGGAAATACAGCCTCTCAACGAGCAATACCGTAATAAAAATCAACCAACAGATGTACTCGCTTTTGCGGCATTAGAGGTAGACTCTCCTCAGTTACCACCTGAAGTGCAGTTATCTGCCCCTGTCTATCTCGGTGATATTGTTATTTCAGTTGATACAGCTCATCGGCAGGCACAACAACAAGGTCATTCCTTAAAAACCGAACTCGCTTGGTTAGCGACTCACGGTTTACTTCATCTTCTGGGGTGGGATCATCCAGATGAAGACAGCTTGATAGAAATGCTTGAGCAGCAGTCAACTTTATTAAAAATGGTAAATTTTACGGTCTAAATCTAGTAGATTATGCATTGGTGAAAGTGTCCCCTGAAATGGAATCAAAAATCAATGGTGTCACAAAAGGCTCAATCTTCAACCTCAGACCTCGTGGCTTCGAGTCCCCTGCCTCTGTCTCAAGATTTGTCAATGCCAAAACCAAATCCATCCGAGCCAATTATCAAGCGAAGCCGAGACCTTGCTTGGCAAATTGCGCCGACTTTAATGCTTAGTTTTAAATATGCTTGGGCTGGGCTTTCTTATGCCTTTATCACCCAACGCAACTTTCGTATTCATACGATAATTGGCACTCTGGCAGTTAGCCTGGGTGTTTTTTTACATCTAAGTGCCGTAGAAATTGCTGTGATTAGCCTCACGAGTGGATTAGTAATGGCGCTGGAGTTATTAAATACAGCGATTGAATCGGTAGTTGACTTAACAGTTAAACAGTCATATCATGAGCTGGCAAAAATTGCCAAAGACTGTGCGGCAGGAGCTGTGCTTATATCTGCGATCGCTTCTGTCTTAGTCGCGGGTTCGCTGCTAATTCCACCCCTATTGGCATTGATTCAGTCGGCAGTGCAATAGTGATGTTGTTATAAGGTGCATCAAATAATCAGTTATAAAGACCAAAGGAGTCGGCAAGTTGCTCGTTGTTATCGATAACTACGACAGTTTTACATACAACCTGGTGCAATACCTGGGCGAGTTAGGTACTCAATTACCTGTAGCCTCCGAAATTCAGGTCTACCGCAATGACAAAATTGACATAGCTCAAATCGCCGCCCTCAAACCCAATGGCGTGGTAATTTCTCCTGGGCCAGGGCGCCCAGAAGATGCGGGTGTTTCTGGTGCAATAATTCGCGAACTCGGTGCGACACTGCCGATTTTCGGCGTGTGCTTAGGTCATCAAAGCATCGGTCAGGTTTTCGGAGGGAAAATTATCTCCGCACCCGTGTTGATGCATGGCAAGACATCACAGATTCATCACACAGGTGTCGGCGTTTTCCGAGGTTTAGACAATCCCTTCACCGCGACTCGGTATCATAGTTTAGCGATCGAGCGTGAAACTTGCCCAGATACTTTGGAAATTACCGCTTGGGTAGACGACGGCACAATTATGGGTGTCAGACACCGGAACTATACCCACATAGAAGGCGTCCAGTTTCACCCAGAGAGTATATTAACGGCTTCTGGCAAACAATTGTTGCGAAACTTTCTGGAATCACTCTTGAGGGTCGCGCCATCAGTTAATGTCAGTGTCTTAAACGGGAAATAATTCAAGAAATCATGAAACGCCGACAGTTGATGCGCTACGCGGGTGCTGGTTTAATCGCGACAGTTGGGACAGGTTTGGCGTCTGGAGTAAGTTCTTTACAAGCCGCAACCGGTGATACGCTTTCAGTGCAATGGCTGGGACATACCTGCTTTTTGTTCACGGGGAGTGGGGCGCGAGTTTTAGTCAATCCCTTTCGGAAAGCGGGTTGTACTGCTGGCTATCGCCTACCCAAGGTGGCAGCAGACTTTGTTCTCATTAGTAGTCAACTATTTGATGAAGGCGCGGCTGAAGGCTTACCAGGAAATCCTAAACTCCTGTTTGAACCGGGCGTTTATCAAGCTGGTGGCATCCGCTTCCAGGGAATTAGTATCGATCATGATCGCCTTGGAGGACGACGCTTTGGCAGCAATGTCGCGTGGCAGTGGACTCAAGGTGGAATCAAAGTTCTACATCTAGGCGGCGCGGCAGCACCAATTGCCTTAGAACAGAAAATCCTCATGGGGCGCCCTGATGTTGCATTCATCCCCGTTGGTGGTGGTCCAAAAGCTTACAATCCTCAAGAAGCAAAACAAGCTGTTGCGACTCTTAACCCGAAAGTCGTCATTCCCACTCAGTATCGCACCCAGGCGGCAGATGCAGCCGCTTGCGAGATTGTGCCGGTGGATGAGTTTTTAACCGTAATGGAAGGAACAGCAGTCCGTCGTGTCAACAGCGATGCGATCGCGATTCGGCAATCCGATCTACCTCAAAATGGCTCAGAGATTCGTGTGTTGAGTTATAAGTTTTAGGGGAAATTCCTTGGGTTGTTTGGGATGGTTTAAAGTCTGCATTTGGTAAGGTTTACCAATTATTAGACCTTTGCTAAAAATTTGATTTTAAGACCCGGAACCGCCGATATAGCAATTTGCTAGTTCGTGCGAGTACATACAAAGTGTAGGGTCTTTTTAGAATCACCCTTTTCTTCAAACCAACTCGTTGCTCTCCAAAACCCGCCCTTGCCAACGAGTGTCTGTACCTTGCTTGAGTTGAAATCTGCCGATAAACGCAGATAAAGTTGGATTCGGTTCTTAGTTTCAACTGACTTGAT
>CADCTM010000379.1 GCA_902805485.1 uncultured Coleofasciculus sp.
AATCACCAGCTCAGAAACAGCAGATAAATCGCTGGTTGGAAACTTTAGATTTCCCAGAGTGAGAAAATGCGATCATGCCGAGGGATTGGATAATGTCGCCTAAATGTCACAGCACGACATTCTTGCAAGCCCTTATTGGTGAAGGTTTCAGCCTACAATGGTGAGGTGACGACATTTTATTGTCGCCTAGGAATGTCGCTGAAATGTCATGGCTAGAAAGAGACAAGCTGAATCAGATCGACATAGGTTAAGAGCCAAAGCTTTCGATTTGCTTCGCCGTGGCAAAGCTCAATCTGAAGTTGCTAAAAGCTGTGGCATCACCGTTCGTACACTTCAGAGATGGGTGAATGAGTCTCAAGAAAAGGTAAAACAACAAGGCGATATAGTCGCAGTTGTTGCTGAAACTTTTGAGTCTAACGGCGTCGTTGAGAGGCTTTTTAATCAGGAATTTTTTCAGAGATTGGATGCTCTTATGCCGTCTTGCCTTCAGGAGCTGGAAGCTATTCTCAAAGATCCTGATTCTCGTAAGCAGGATAAAATTCGTGCGTGTCAGCTTTTGGGTGACTGGGCTGGTCTTAGCGGCGGACTTAGCGGGGCAATCATTCGGGTAGCTTCGTCAGGATATATCGTTAGTGAGCCATGATTCTCCAACTGACTCCTAAAGCTAGAGCGAAAATAGTTAGTGGTCAGCAATCTGGCGCTGCCTTGGCACTGTATGCCAGCAAACCTGTTGAGTTCGCTGTCGAAATTTTGGGGCTGAAACTTACCGCTGATCAGGAATTGATTTTAGAGCGATTGATGTGTTCGGCTGAGGTCAATGTCCAATCCTCGCACGGGCAAGGGAAAACTTTAATAGCCGCAGTAGCTGTGCTGCATCACGTCTTCTGCCTTTTCGGGTTAGCCGTTACCACAGCGCCGACTGGAAGGCAAACCAAGGAACTGCTTTGGGGTGAAGTTAGGCGGCTTCATGCAGCGAATCAAGCCAAGCTAGGAGGAATCTGTCAAACGCTGTCTGTGAAGCTTAACGAGTCAGCCAGGGCGCTGGGTTTTTCCAGCCAAGATACCAACGAAAACTCAGCACAGGGGTTTCACGCTCAATTCTTGTTAATCGTACAGGATGAGAGTTGCGGAATTAGCCGAGCTATTGATGACGGTCTAAGTAGTTGCCTAACGGGGGAGTTTAATCGCGTTCTCAGGATCGGCAATCCAATAGAGGCAGGAACTCCGTTTCAGGCTCATTGCCAGCGCAATCATATTAGGCTCGAAGCATGGCGTCATCCGAATGTTGCTTGGGCATACTGCTTAAACCACGATGGAATTCATCGACTCAAGCCAGAAGTGAAAGCGGCAATTTGCAATCCAGATGGAACTATTAAGCCAAATTCTGAGTGGTCGCCAGAAATTCCACGAGACGTTATCCCTGGGGCAGTTTCAGTCCGCTGGATTGAAATGGTCAGGGTTAAGTACGGGGAAGGTTCGGTTTATTGGGAGTCGCGGGTAGAAGCTCGCTTTCCTACTGAGGTATCTGATGGAATTGTCCCGTTGTCGTTCCTACTCAAGGCTCGTGCCTTGTACGACAGCAATGTTCGCTACTGGGATATGTTAGCTCTTGATTATCGGTGGGTGTTGGGTGTCGATGTTGGTGATCGCGTCGATCGCCACGCAATCTCACTGTGGCGGGGACCAGTTTTGTATCAGTTGAGGCTTTATCAGGTTTTGGGTGACGATGAGGATGTCATGCGCCTGGTTGATGAGATTAAAAAAATAGTAGAGCGGCTAGGGTCTGCTCGAATCGTAGTTGATAGAGTCGGGGTTGGCACTGGTGTTTTGGCAGCACTCAAGCGAGATGGTTATCAAGTTGAGGGTTCTGTTTTTGGAGCGAGTGCCGAGAACCAGGAAGAATTTAAAAATCGCAAAGCCGAATTGTACTGGAGATTCCGAGATGGGCTGCGACTGGGTGAGATTGCGATTGCGCCGCTAGGGGAAGTTGAAGAAGGTGTATTTGAGGAATTGAGGGCAATTCGTTACGGCACAAATACCGAAAGGCAAATAGCCTGCGAACCTAAAGAGAAAACTAAAGCGAGGCTCAAGCGCTCTCCAGATGCTGCTGACGCGATTATAACTGGATTGGAGATAAAGCCGCAGCTTCTAAATTCTACTTCTGCACCACTAGTTCTTTCTGAAGAGAGAGAGGAAGTATTTTACGGCTACACTGACGACGGGAGCAATCCTTTTGATCTATATCCTGATTAGATTGCTTGTTTGGTTAAAAAGCGATCGCTTCCTTGAAACATTATAGAAGGGTGATGCTGCGATGTTTCAGGATTGGAGATAAAAGTCTGCAAGAGTCAGCGGAAGAGGGATCTCGTATCTCGTATATGAATTAGGTGGGAAGAGTGTCAATTGCCCCACCTACAACAGGTGAGGCTTACACTTCCCATCTTAGACAGATATAGCGATTTTTATTTTGTACAACAATTCCCTTAATCCCCGCCACGCGATTTTCGCCTAAGTGCCCATGCCCACTAAAACTTTTGTAATCAGAGCACACGCCCGAACCGTTCACACCAAGCCTCTTACCTTTACCTGCGCTAAATGCAACCAGGTAACAACCCGTGATGTATACCCAGGAAACCCACCTAAGTATTGCCTCAAGTGCAGCCCTCCCAAGAAACGTAGTGAAGGTGACACCCGACTGCCAGAACGAGATAACTTTGAGCCAACACATAACCTAGTTGATTCAACGGGCAAGGTAACGCTCGTCGCTCTAGAAGCTGCACCGGAGAAAGGCTGGTTTTTTGTCAGGACAGCTTTGGATTGGTTCGCCGGGGAAAGTA
>CADCTM010000380.1 GCA_902805485.1 uncultured Coleofasciculus sp.
AAAGGCGATCGCGTACCAAATCAAGGAGCAAATCATCAGGCACTAACTCACCCTTCTCCATGTAACCTTTCGCTTTTTGACCAAGAGGCGTCGCTTGAGCAACAGCACTCCGTAAAATATCACCCGTAGAGATATGAGGGATGTTCAAACTCTCCGCTAAGAGTTTAGCCTGAGTGCCTTTACCTGCCCCTGGAGGTCCTAAAAAGATTAATCTTGCTGTCATTAGTCAGTCTTCAACAATTAGCTTTCAGTAGTGATTCATTCTTCGTCTTTGAGAAATCGGTCTTTTATAGAACTAGCTCTCAGTCATTAGCCCCGCTCAAACAACTAATGACTAAGTAACTAATAACTACTGCTTAACCATACCTTCATAACGTTGAGATATCACATAAGTCTGAATTTGTTTAGCTGTGTCAATGGCGACACCCACCAAAATCAGCAAAGATGTTGCTCCCAAACCTCTTAAGGTCGTAACGCCAGTCGCACTTTCCACAGCAGTTGGCACAACGGCAACCAATCCCAGAAAAATTGCTCCTAAGAACGTCAACCGATTTAAAACCCGCTCAACGTAATCACTTGTCGCTCGTCCTGGACGAATACCAGGAATAATTGCTCCCATCTTCTTCAAATTCTGTGACATATCCACAGGGTTGACAATCAAGGAAGCATAAAAATAGCTAAAAAAGACAATCAAGAATAGGTAAACCAGTACATAAAGCCAAGGAGTTGGACCATTTGGATTCATATAATTTGCCACCTGATTTAGGGCTTGACTAACGGGTGCTAAAAACCCATTGTCGCCACTGCTTCGAGCAAACCCCGCAAGAGATGCCGGAACAATTAAAACAGAAGAAGCAAAAATAATGGGCATAACGCCGCCTTGGTTCAATCGTAGAGGCAGGTAACTTGTCCGCTCTCGATACAAGCGCTTACCAACTTGCCGTCTTGCTGAAATGATTGGAATCCGACGAGTTCCTTCTTGAACAAAGACAATTCCGACAATCATCACGAGAAAAACCAGCAGCAGAATCACCACCTTACCTACGGTTTCTCGACCCCCCGCCTGAGCAAATTCGATAGTTTGCCCCAAAGTTTTAGGCAAAGACGCAACGATATTGATGAAAATCAATAGGGACGCACCGTTACCAATTCCCCGTTCAGTGATTAATTCCGACAGCCACATAACGAGCATGGAGCCAGCAGTTAGCGCGAGGGCTGTTTCAACGATAAATAACGTTCCGCCACCATTGGTTGCATAGGCGCGGAGTAATCCAGCCGTCAGCCCTACACTTTGAATAACAGCCCACACCGCTGCTACATAGCGGGTAATCTGAGAAATCTTGCGACGCCCAGCTTCTCCTTCGTCTTTTTGCAATTTTTCGAGAGAAGGAATCGCCGCCGTTAGTAGCTGAATAATAATTGAAGCATTGATGTAGGGCAAAATGCCCAAGGCAAAAATCCCGACAGCAGCGATGCCGCCTCCAGAGAAAATATCGAGAAATCCAATAACCGGGTTGTTCTGAATATCTACTGCAAGTCTTGCCCGATCAATTCCTGGAATGGGTACAAAGACGCCAAAACGAGCCAGAACTAGCAGACCAATAGTGACAAGTAACCGACCTCGAAGGCCGGCGGCTTGTGCCATCTGCATGAAAGTTTCTTGAGCGGTTGGGGTTTTGTCTCTACTGTCTACCATAAAGGGCTGCCTCTACAGGATACGGGGGATGATTCAGATATACGAAGCCTTGAGAAAAGTTAGGCGTAAACGCTTATATAACTTCACAGCTACCGCCGGCTGTCTCAATTTTATTGCGAGCACCAGCCGTAAAAGCTGCTGCTTTTACGCTTAATGACACATTTAGCTCCCCGTCACCCAGAATTTTCAGCGGTCCATCATTTGTCGTGATCAAACCTGCATCCATTAGGGAGGTCAAAGTTACCTCTGAATTGGCAGGGAGTGATGCCAACTTACTCACATTGATCGTAGTGTAGTGTTTGGCATTGATGACAGTAAAGTGCTTTAACTTCGGCAAGCGACGATACAGCGGCATCTGACCACCTTCAAAGCCTGGACGCGTACCACTGCCAGAGCGTGATTTTTGTCCCCGCATTCCTAAACCGGCGCTTGCTCCTTGACCTGCGGCGATTCCACGACCGACACGACGCCGACGCTTCTTAGAGCCTTTTTGAGGCACGGCATCACTTATTCTCATAATTTTATTTCGTTGGTTATTGGTTATCAGGAAAGTGGTTGTTGTTTATTAGTTACTGGGGAAGAACGAAATAACAAACAACATTTTATTAAGCGTAAAGGTTTTCGACGGGAATCCCTCGTTCTTCTGCAACTTCTGAGAAAGTGCGAAGAGAATCAAGGGCATTAATAGCGGCTCTAGCATTATTCAGGGGGTTATTAGAACCTAACTGCTTCGCCAAAATATTGCGAACCCCGGCTAATTCCAACACAGTACGTACAGCACCCCCCGCAATTACACCTGTTCCCGGCGCGGCGGGTCGCATCATCACTTTTGCACCAACAGCCGTACCGTTGGAAGGGTGAGGAATTGAATTAGATTTGGTCAGAGGTACATCAATTAATTGTTTTTTGCCATCAGCAACTCCTTTACGGACGGCGCCAATTACATCACTGGCTTTGCCGACGCCAACGCCCACTTGACCACGCTCGTTGCCAACGACAACGATAGCGCGGAAGCTCAATTTTTTACCGCCTTTGACAACCTTGCTAACGCGGCGGATTTGGATGACTCGCTCTTGCCAGGTAGTGTCTTTTTCTTTAGCGCGGTTACTTTTTCGACGATTTGCCATAGTGCTTGTTAGTTGTTAGTTGTTAGCTGTTAGCTGTTAGTTGTTAGTTGTTAGTTAGAGATAACTATTAACTAATTGACTGGTAATCAATAACCAACAACTGACTCTAAAAGTCTAGCCCCGCTTCACGGGCTGCTTCCGCCAAGGCTTTGACTCGACCATGATAAAGGTTGCCGCCTCGGTCAAAGACAACTTTTGAAATCCCTTTTTCAATGGCTCGTTGAGCAATCAACTTGCCCACCTCAACTGAAGCTTCACAGCTTGCGGCTGATTTTAATTCTGATTTGAGCGTTGGTTCCAGGGTGGAAGCCGCCACTAAGGTATGTTGCAGATTATCATCAATAACCTGCACATAAATGTGCTGATTAGAGCGAAAAACAGCGAGGCGAGGACGTTCGGCTGTGCCCTCCATCTTACGGCGCACCCGCCGATGCCGACGTTTGACTGCTTCTTTACGAGTAATCTTCATTTTTACTTCTTACCTGCCTTACCTGCTTTACGTCTGACCACTTCACCCAGATAACGAATGCCTTTACCCTTGTAGACTTCCGGTGGACGGACAGCACGAATTCGGGCAGCAGTATTGCCCACAATTTCTTTATTGATTCCACTAACAATCACATTAGTGTTACCTTCAACTGCCACTTGGATGCCTTCAGGCGGCACTATTTCGACGGGCTTGCTGTATCCAACGTTTAAAATTAAGTTGCGACCTTGAACCTGCGCCCGATAGCCGACGCCTTGGATTTGAAGGCGCTTTTCAAATCCTTTAGAAACGCCCTCAACCATATTGGCAACCAAGGTTCGAGACAGACCATGACGTTGCCGAGCTGCTCTAGATTCATCTCGACGCAATACCCGTATCGTCTCCCCTTCCTGTTCCACGGTTACTTGTTCCGGTAACACGCGGTCAAGTTCTCCTTTTGGACCTTTGACAGAAACGTGTTGACCGTCAATATTTACGGTCACTTTATTGGGAATGTCTATAATACGTCTGCCAATACGTGACATGACTTTATCCTCCTTGAAAATCCAGAATTTAGAATCAAGAGTTTAGAAAAGTATCTGAACTCCTGGCTTCTACCATACGTAGCAAAGTACTTCGCCACCAACTCCCTGACGTCGGGCTTCCCGGTCAGTCATAATGCCACTGGACGTAGAAATGATGGCAATCCCAATACCACCGAGTACCCTTGGTAACTCCTTGCGGTTAGAGTAAACTCTCAACCCAGGCTTACTGACGCGCTTCATTGCGGTAATAATCGGTTGGCGGTTCTTGCCTTTGTATTTCAAAGAAACTACCAAGTGTTTTTCAACGCCTTCACCAGCTTCTTCAAACTCAGCAATAAAGCCTTCGTCCTTGAGGACTTTGGCAATATTACGGGTCATCCTTGTGGATGGTACTTTTGTCGTTTGATGTCTCACTAAGCACGCATTCCGAATGCGGGTTAGCATATCTGCAATTGTGTCGTTTGCCGCCATTTTTCCTTCCTATTGAATACAGCTTTAGTTCTCCCGGAAGGGCATTCCCATCTCTTTGAGTAAGGCGCGACCCTCTTCGTCGGTTTTTGCTGTTGTGATGATTGAAATATCCATCCCACGGATTTGATCCACACTGTCGTAGCTGACTTCGGGAAAGATCAGTTGTTCTCGAATGCCAAGAGTGTAATTACCAGAACCGTCGAAGCTTTTCGGACTAATGCCACGAAAGTCGCGAATGCGAGGGAGTGCCAAATTAATTAATCGGTCAAGAAACGAGTACATCCGCCCTGAGCGCAGAGTAACCATGACGCCAACAGGCATTCCTTGGCGAATCTTGAAACCAGCGATTGCTTTTTTGGCTCGCGTTATTACAGGTTTTTGACCAGTAATAATGGCAATTTCATTCAAAGAGGATTCAATTGCTTTAGCATTCTGAGATGCCTCTCCTAAGCCCCGGTTAATGCTAATTTTCACTACCTTCGGAACTTCATGAATGTTTTGGTAATTGAACTGCTCTTTGAGTTTAGGGACGATCGTTTCTTGGTAGAGAGATTTTAAGCGGTCTGTCATGGTTTTGTGTCCTTTTCACCCTGGGCTTTGTCAGGGAATTGTTTAATTGGTTATCTGTTATCAGCTATTTGTCATTACAGAACAACAAATAACAAGTAACTAGCAATCAATTAGTCGATAATTTCACCAGTTTTTTTGAGCATTCGTACTTTACGACCCTCAGCGTTCAAAGTGTAGCAAACACGGCTAGCAACCTTTTGATTGTTGGAGTAAAGCATGACATTAGAGCTGTGAATTGGAGCCTCAAAGGTTGCTATCTGACCAGTTTCGCCTTCCTGTTGGGGCTTAACGTGCTTGGTTTTGATATTGATTCCCTTGACTACTACCTTGCTGAGTTTGGGTAAAGTCTGCAAGATTTCTCCAACTTTGCCTTTATCTCGACCGGCAATCACCTGAACAGTGTCGCCTTTCTTGACGTGCATTTTGTAGCGCGTGGAAGTATCTTTCGCGCTCATGAGTTTACTGGGCATCAGAGAACCTCCGGAGCGAGGGAAACGATTTTTGTGAAGTTTTTGTCGCGCAGTTCCCGCGCCACAGGGCCAAAAACGCGGGTTCCTTTTGGGTTCCCATCGTTATTGATGATTACGGCAGCATTATCGTCGAAGCGAATACTCATACCGCTGTCCCGGCGCAGTCCCTTGCGAGTGCGAACAATCACAGCCCGTACAACATCTGACTTTTTTACAGCCATGTTTGGGATAGCATCTTTAACAACGGCAATGATTACATCACCTACTCCGCCATAACGGCGATTGCCTGCTCCTAAGACGCGAATGCACATCAGTTTGCGTGCGCCGCTATTATCAGCGACATTCAGGTATGTTTCTTGTTGAATCATGGGTTGTTCCTCCTTTTTAGTTGTTAGTCATTAGTTATTTGGCTGGTACGTTGTTAGTTCTCCAAAAACTAAAAACTAACAACAACCTTTAGGAATTTGAGCGACTATTAAGGATTTCAGCAACCATCCAATGTTTGGTGCGGCTCAGGGGGCGCGTTTCTTGAATCCGAACGCGATCGCCTGCTTTGCACTGATTTTCTTCGTCATGGGCTTTATATCGCTTTGTCCGCACCACGATTTTGCCGTATTTAGGGTGTGCTGTCCGGTTTTCAACAGCGACGACCACCGTTTTGTTCATTTTGTCGCTGACCACCAGACCGACTCGTTCTTTGACTGCCATTGAAGTCTACTCCTGTTGTGCATCGGTTTGTGGGGAGGCGGCGGTGAGTTCACGCTCTCTAACGACCGTCAGCATTTGAGCAACGCGATGCCGAACGTGCTTAAATTGATGCGGTTTTTCTAGACGTCGGGTTGCCTTTTGCATCCGCAGTTCAAATAGCTCACGTTTGGCAGCTAAAATTGCATCAGCCAGCTCCTGATCGCTTAATTTTCTGGCATCTTCTATCTTAGGCAGAGGCATAACTTATACCTGTTGTTCCCCTTCACGGGTGATGAACTTCGTTTTAATGGGCAATTTATTGGCAGCCAGGCGCATCGCTTCACGAGCGATTTCTTCAGAAACGCCAGAGATTTCATAAAGAATTCGTCCTGGCTTAACGACAGCGACCCAAAACTCTGGTGAACCTTTACCAGAACCCATACGAGTTTCAGCGGCGCGCATTGTAACTGGCTTATCTGGAAAAATCCGAATCCAGATTTTTCCGCCCCGGCGGATATATCGAGTCATTGCCCGACGACCGGCTTCGATTTGACGCGCAGTAATCCAAGATGGCTCAATCGCTTGCAGGGCAAACTCGCCAAAGTTCAAGTGGCTGCCGCGAGTTGCGACACCCCCCATCCGTCCGCGTTGTTGTTTCCGAAATTTTGTTCTTCTAGGACTTAACATGATTAGTCATTGGTCTTTAGTGAGTAGTCATCCTTCTGGCTAGTCATTGGTCAAAAACTAGGGACTAAGGACTTATTCATTTGAACGGTCTTCAAAATTTTGGCGACGTCGTTGTTGTTTGCGGCGGGGTTGAGCCGCAGGTTGGGAAGGTTGTTCTTCTTGACCGGGAATGATTTCTCCTTTGAAGACCCAGACTTTTACGCCCAAAATTCCGTAAATAGTTTTAGCCGTACGGTAGGCGTAGTCAATATCTGCCCGCAGGGTGTGTAAAGGCACGCGTCCTTCACGAGTCCACTCGGTTCGGGCGATTTCTGCTCCATTCAACCGACCGCTCACTTGGATTTTGATTCCTTGAACATCAGCACGTTGGGCACGTTGAATTGCCTGACGCACAACTCGTCTAAAGGAAACTCGTCGTTCTAGCTGTTGAGCAATGTACTCACCAATTAGTCCGGCATCAGCATCCACCCGCGCGACTTCAATCACGTTGATGCGAATTTGACGGTTGCTGCCTAATGCGCCTTGAAGACCGGTTCGCAAATTTTCGATGCCACTACCGCCACGACCGACAACTACGCCAGGTCGAGCCGTGTGGACTTCTAAATCAATTTGGTCAGCTTTGCGTTCAATTCGGATTTCCGAGATGCCTGCATTGTTGAGTTTTTCCTCAACATACTGCCGAATTTTATGGTCTTCTTGTAGTACTTCGGGATAGCGTTTTGAATCGGCAAACCACCTAGAGCGATGCTCTTGAGTGATCCCTAATCGAAACCCAATTGGATGTATTTTTTGTCCCACGAATCCTTCCTTTGCCTTGTCAGTTGTTTGTTATTTGTTGTTTGTTGTTTTTTGTTTGTTATTAGTCTTTTTCTGCCAATGACTAACAACCAATAACCAATAACCAACAATTAAAGACTACTCAGTGACTTGCGGAGAAACCGCGACTGTAATGTGACAGGTTGGCTTGCGAATTTGATAAGCACGACCTTGTGCCCTTGGTCGAAACCGCTTTAAGCTTGGTCCCATGTCGGCAGTGGCTTTAGTGATGACCAAACTTGCTGGATCAAGGCCTGAATTATGCTCGGCATTTGCCACGGCGGAGCGTAAGACTTTGAGAATTGGATCGCAGGCTCGGTATGGCATGAATTCCAAAATGATCAACGCTTCGCGGTAGCTGCGCCCCCGAATCTGATCAAGGACTCGTCTCACTTTAAAGGGAGACATCCGGATGTAGCGAGCGATCGCTTTTGTTTCTGCTGTAGTATCTATCGCCATAGTTTTCTTTCCTCTAAAAAGTTGAGTTCTCCTCAACCCTTCTAACGACCGGCTCTCCGGTCTCCCTTAGAATGTCCCCGAAATGTACGAGTTGGAGCGAATTCACCGAGTTTGTGTCCCACCATTTGCTCGTTGACAAAAATGGGGACGTGTGTGCGACCATTATGAACCGCGATCGTGTGACCTATCATCAGTGGCAAAATCGTCGAGGCTCGTGACCAGGTTTTAATTACTTGCTTTTCGCCCTTAGCATTAAGGACTTCAATCTTCGAGAGAAGACTATCAGCAACAAAAGGACCTTTTTTTAAAGAACGACCCATAATTCCATGTTTAACGAAAGACCAGGTTGATTGGCAGTTGAAAGTTTGTTGGCAACTGTTTAGGCTTGCCGCCCACCGCGTCCGCGCTTCGAGGATTTTCTCCGACGACGGACAATTAAAGCCGTGCTTTGCTTTTTCCGTTTACGAGTTTTCGCTCCCAATGCAGGTTTTCCCCAAGGTGTCACAGGACCAGAACGACCAATCGGGGCTTTTCCTTCACCACCGCCATGAGGGTGATCCACTGGGTTCATCACACTTCCTCTCACCTCAGGACGACGACCTCTGTGGCGATTCCGACCAGCTTTCCCTAAACTCAGGTTCCGGTGTTCAATATTGCCGACTTGCCCAATCGTCGCGTAGCAATCCCGCCGGATCATCCGCACTTCAGTGGAAGGCAGTTTCAGGGTGACATAGTTGCCTTCTTTGGCAACAACCTGCGCCGTTGCACCCGCAGCACGCACAATCTGTCCTCCGCGTCCAGGCACAAGCTCCACATTATGAACGCTTGTTCCTAAAGGAATATTCTTCAAGGGCAAAGCATTGCCAATCTCGAAGGGAACCTCAGGACCTGACAAAACTGTTGTACCTACTGCCAATTTATCGGGATGAAGAATATACCGCTTTTCCCCGTCCTGATAATAAAGAAGTGCAATCCGAGCATTCCGGTTGGGATCGTACTCAATCGCTACTACTTTTGCTGGGACGTTAAGCTTGTCGCGGCGGAAGTCAATAATCCGATAGAGTTGCTTGTGCCCACCACCACGACGACGGCTGGTAATAACACCACGATTATTGCGTCCCTTAGCACGATGCTTAGACTGCGTTAGTGATTTTTCCGGCTTACTCCGTGTAATCTCAGCAAAATCTGAGACTGTACCCTGGCGAGTACCGGGAGTATAGGGCCGATAAGAACGAATGCCCATAACGAATATCCTTTACTTGCTCTGAAAAGAACCTAATTGAGGGATTAAAAATTACAAATTAAAAATTCTTTACTTCTAATTTTCAATTTTGCATTTTTAATAGATCCCTTCCTACACTTCCGGGAACAGAGTGATTGAGTCGCCTTCGCCTAAGGTAACAATTGCTCGCTTGTAATGCGGCTTATAACCCAGAAATTTACCGACTCGGCGCTTTTTCCGGGGCGGACGGATCGTATTTACTGCCGTAACCTTGACATCAAAAAGGCTTTCAATTGCGGCTTTGATTTCTGGTTTCGTCGCTTTGAGAATCACTTCAAAGACATACTTGTTTTGCTCTAAAAGCAGGGTTGCCTTTTCCGTGACAATTGGACGAAGTACTAAGTCAGCCAAGTCACGGGGGTTATACTCAACTACTTTAGTCACTGTAAACCTCCTGAAGTTTGGCAAGGGCGGTGTTAGTCGTCACAATTTTGTCAGCGTTCAGCAAGTCGTAGACATTTAAGTTATTTGCTGAAATTAACTTAACCGTTGGTATATTCCGTGATGACAAGTAAACCATTTCTGCCATCTCTGGCAAGATCAGGAGAACTTTTGCCTCAGCAGGAACTCCCCACCGTGTCATCGCTCCAAGAAACTCTTTGGTTTTGGGCTGTGACAGTTGCTCAGCAAAGTCTTCTACCACAATTAAATCTTCAACCCGACTCTGGAATACGGTTCGGAGAGCCAAACGGCGCTCTTTACGGTTCATTTTCAGGTTGTAGTCTCTGGGTTTTGGACCAAAAATTACACCACCACCACGCCACAAGGGTGAGCGGTTCGAGCCAGCACGCGCACGACCTGTTCCTTTTTGCCTCCAAGGTTTGCGTCCACCCCCGCTCACTTCAGCGCGGGTTTTAGTAGAAGCCGTTCCTTGACGGGCATTAGTCATTTGCCTCACCATTGCTCGGTGAACAATATGAGCGGCTGTTTCTTCTTTGGCAACTCGCAAGTCAAGTGTCGCTTGTCCGACCTCTTCTCCTTGCCAGTTTCGCACTACACAATCAACCATATCTTTAGTCCTTAGTCCTTAGTCCTTAGTCATTCGTCCGTTTGCTTATTCAAGGTTCAGACGAAAAGCAAGCTCGCTAATGCGGCGCTATAGCTATTAACAATGAGATCTTGAACAATGAACAATGACTATCGCCCGACCTTATTGGTTGGCGCAATGCTCAGAAGCGCTCCTGGTTTACCAGGAACTGCACCTTTAATCAGTAACAAGTTACGGTCTGAGTCTACCCGAATTACTTCAAGCTTGCGAATTGTAACATTCTCGCCACCCATTCGACCTGCCATTCTTTTGCCAGGAAATGTCCGTCCAGGGGTTGTTCCTGCACCAGTCGAACCTGGTTCACGGTGATTTTTTGAACCGTGGGACATTGGTCCCCGCTTAAAGTTGTGACGCTTTTGGTAGCCAGCAAAGCCTTTACCAATACTGGTTCCCCTAACATCAACAATTTGTCCAACCTCAAAGAGGTCTGCTTTAAGGGGTTGACCCAATTCAAAGTCACCCGCGTTATCTAAACGATACTCTTTTAGATGACGTAAGGGCGGGGCACCAGATTTTCCTAAGTGCCCTAATTCCGGTCTGTTAAGCGCCTTAGGCTTAACTTCGTCATAACCAATCTGAATGGCGCTATAGCCATCTGTTAGCTTGGTTTTAATTTGGGTCACTGTGCATGGACCTGCTTGAACGACGGTGACAGGAATTGCTTTTCCTTCCTCATCGAAGACTTGGGTCATGCCGAGTTTAGTGCCGAGGATACCGACAGACACGGGTTTCTCCTTTGTAACATTACAGTGAAATAACACAGGCTCTACTTTTTGAGTAAATCTGCTCTAATTCACAAACTTTCTCGTCATGGCTGATTTAAGCGCAATCTCACTTAAGGGAGAGCGCACGTAGTTACTGGCAGCCCTGTAAGACTTAATAGCCAGAGCGCGTGAACCTTTACGTGTGAGTTAGTACTGCCTAACAGTGCCGCCTTAGTTCGTCGGGACTTAAGTCGTAATCTCCTCAGTATCCCCACGAGGCGAAAGTGTAAGTACGCCTAAATCAGAAGTTGTCAGTCAACGAACCTTGCAGATTCTCTTACATGAGTTTAGGTTACTCTTGCCTCAGCAATGAGGTAAAGGCAACAACAACCTTCTGTAAAAACGTTCCAGTCTTGAACCTACGGCTCAAAGAACAGGGCGTATCCTGACCGATTGCTTCTGAGCAACCTTGCTAGGTCACAATTTTAAATACTACTACGATTTATCTACATTTGTCTATAGATAAGTTTTCTTTTTTGCGTACTACTCGGTAAGCCGAGGCTAGTACCCTTCATTTATAATAATCCCCTAGTGACGATTAACAAAACTTAAGACCCAATAGGGGGTAGAGATGGCACTGCTCACGACCGGAAAAACGTTCATCCGCGACTTAGAACAGTCAGGCTCAT
>CADCTM010000381.1:0-358 GCA_902805485.1 uncultured Coleofasciculus sp.
TACCTAAACTTGCCTCAACTGTACTAAAGGAAACTGCCAGAAACCGCACCAAATAACCAAACACCAAAGCGGTAATTGTTCCACTCAACAGCAAACCCGTTGATATGCCAAATGTCCCCCGCATCCAAGCATCAATCGCATTATCAAACTTGCCAATCGGGACGAGGATACCAACGGCAATCACCGAACCAGGAACCGCATAACCCATAGAAGCAATTCTGGCGGCTAGCTGCATCCCAACATTAGAACGTAAACGCAATCCGTATGCAATGATTACGGCAATAACTACAGCAATAACTGCCGTTACTACGGCAAGAATAAGACTATTCCTTGCAAAACCCCAAAAGCGCTCATCCAT
>CADCTM010000381.1:368-2830 GCA_902805485.1 uncultured Coleofasciculus sp.
GGGTCATTTCTAATAAGATTCCTGCTGGTAACAGAAACCCCAAGCCAATTGGTAAGAAACAAGATATCCACGCCCCAACAGCACGTATTCCTCGTAATTGATAACTTGGCAACTGACGCTGGGTTGTTGCACTTTGATAATATTGATTTTGACGACGAGACCACCGCTCAAGTAAAATTAACCAAAGAATAAATAATAATAAAAAAGCTGCCAACTGAGTTGCGGCAACTCGTTCACCCATGCCAAACCAAGTGCGATAAATTCCTGTTGTAAATGTATCAACACCGAAAAATTGTACAGTCCCAAAATCATTGAGGGTTTCCATTAGCGCTAGTGCCAAACCCGCAACAATTGCCGGACGTGCTAATGGTAATGCCACTTTAAAGAAACTGCGCCAGGGACCACAACCAAGAGTACGACTAGCTTCCAAGGTACAAACAGATTGCTCTAAAAAGGCAACTCTTGCTAATAGGTAAACGTAAGGATATAAGACTAACGCTAGCATTACAATCGCTCCCCAAAGCGATCGCACATTTGGGAACCAATAATCCCCGAACTTCCAGCCAAAAAGGTTACGCAGTGCCGTTTGTACAGGTCCAGAAAAGTCCAAAAAATCAGTATAAGTATAAGCCAGAATATAAGCCGGCGCAGCTAATGGCAACAATAGCGCCCATTCAAATATCCAACGGCAGGGAAAGCGGCACAATGTAACCAGCCATGCTGCCCCCACGCCAATGATTAAAACACCCAACCCCACTCCAATCATCAGCCAAAATGAATTGCTGATGTAAGTCCACAAAACCGTCTCTGCCAGGTGCTTCCACACCTCCCCAGAATCTGCAAAAATATTGCTCAAAACCGAGAGGACGGGAGTGGCGATGAGAAAAGCGATCGCAATTACCAAAACTGTCCAAGGACTAAGGCGTAGTCGCTGCGCCTGTTTTCGTTCAACTTTCGCGCTCGCTGTAGACAATTTGATCCACTCTCCCCAAATACTGACAAAATCTTTCTGAGAATCTATCTCAAAAAACCACTTTACTATAAAGTAAAAATTGTTGACTATTAAGTTCAATAAAATCAAAACCTAGCGAATAGAATAGACGCGATCGCTAACGCGGCTACACAAACTCTCATCCGAATGGTGCGCGGATTGTCAATGCAGACTAGAAACCCTGAAACCTGCCTAGCTTTCAGCACGCTAACACTAACGTAGGTTTGGTTTGTCTAGTCCCAGACTTGAGTCTGCGGGCTATTTCTTGGAGGTTAATTAAATTACATGACTCAATCGGTGATTCTGCATTTAAAAGGCATAACCAAGCAATTTGCCAAGGCAACAATTGCCGCTGTTGAAGGCGTCACGCTGGCGCTGCCACAGGGCGATGTGCTGGGGTTACTGGGACCATCTGGGTGCGGCAAAACAACGTTGTTGCGCTTAATTGCGGGGTTTGAAGAGCCACAAGCTGGCATCATCGAAATAGGCGATCGCATTGTTGCTGGCGAGGGTAATTGGATAACGCCAGAAAAACGCGATATCGGCATGGTATTCCAAGACTACGCTTTATTTCCTCATCTCACTGTGGCAAAAAATGTTGCCTTTGGCTTGCAAAATTCTCGTAAACAAGCCCTATTTAATAGTACAAAACGCACAGCAGAAGTAATTGCCCTGGTTGGACTTCAAGGACTGGAAAACCGCTACCCTCATCAACTTTCTGGAGGACAACAACAACGAGTTGCCCTGGCAAGAGCGATCGCACCTCAACCCGCATTAGTATTATTAGATGAACCCTTGAGCAATCTAGATGTGCAAGTGCGCCTAAGATTGCGCCAAGAAGTGCGAGATATTCTTAAAAAAACAGGAACATCCGGCGTTTTTGTTACTCACGACCAAGAAGAAGCACTTTCGATTTCTGACTGGGTAGCAGTAATGCAGCAAGGGCGGCTGGAACAGTTTGGTACACCAGAAGAAATATACACAGAACCCGCCTCTCGTTTTGTTGCCGAATTTGTCACTCAGGCAAATTTCCTCCCCGCTCAACGTCGAGGACAACTATGGGAAACTGAGGTGGGTTGTTTTGCCGCCAGTACTCAGGAGTCTGTTGAGAGTGGTGACTTGATGATTCGTCAGGAAGATTTAATTCTCGAACCCGATGATCAGGCAATGGTGATAATTTGCGATCGCCAATTTTTAGGGCGCGAACATTGCTACTCTTTGCTAACTCCATCTGGGCAAAAAATTCTCGCTCGGATGACTTGCTCAACCGCTCTTTCTGTAGGCTCAAAAGTGCATTTATCGGTTGCTAATCAAGCCTTAAGAATTTTTCCAACTATTTAAAAATCTAAAGAGTCGTTTTCTGAATCAGTTCTTCCCGCGTTAGCTCTCTTTCCGCAAGCAAGTACACCGTACCACCGTTAACTGTAGAAAGCACGTGAAAATACTGCGTTCTCCCATCTTTAGATATCTT
>CADCTM010000382.1 GCA_902805485.1 uncultured Coleofasciculus sp.
ACCTCCTAAATCTTTAACTGTAAATAGGGTTTTAACTGGGGGAAAATCTTTTTCTACTTCTTTGGCAACAGTGGCGTCAACGGGTCGAAATCCTGCTTTGGCAAATTCTCTTTGTGCATCAGGTGTATACAAATATTTAACAAAGGCTTCTGCTACTTCGCGAGTGCCATGTTTTTCGACATTTTTGTCTACCACGGCAATCGGATTGTCGATAGAGATATTAACATCAGGCACAACATAAGGCGCTTTCTGACCCTGTTGTTTTGCCAAAATCATCTCATTTTCGTAGTTGATTAGGGCGTCACCTTGTCCTTGCTTAAAGAAGGCATCGGTAGATTCACGGGCATCTTTGGGAAGAACGGGTGCATTCTTGATAACTTTGGTGGTTAAGTCTAGCGCTTTATTCTCATCTCCGCCAGTTTTTGTCACAGAACCCCAAATTGCTAAAAAGTTCCAGCGTGCGCCCCCAGAAGTCTTGGGATTAGCTGTAATTACTTTTACGCCTGGTTTGGCTAAATCTGCCCAGGTTTTGATGCCTTTGGGATTACCTTCACGGGTAACAATTGCTCCTACAGATTTGCTGACAATTCCCTCGTTAGGGGCTTTCTGTTCCCAACCTGACTTAATCAGACCGGCTTTTTCAACTTTTTTGGTATCGAGGGCAAGTGCTAGATGCAAAACATCGGCTTCTAAGCCATCAATTACAGCACGAGTTTGGGAGCCTGAGCCACCGTAGCTTTGTTTAAAGGTTACGTTTTGGTTATGGTCTTTTTTCCACTGCTCGACAAATTTAGGGATAATTTTTTCATGGGCGGCTCTAGTGACGGCAAAGGAAACAAGAGTTAACTCTACGTCTTTGTTTGCGCCACCCGAATTGGCAGTAGTATTGTTGGTATTACCGGAGCAAGCAGCGATCGCTACACTCAAACTGACTCCGACTAAAAACAACGATACAAATCTTTTTAGGGAGCTGGGTTGCAGCCAATTCATCATTTTTTGATTCGATTTAGTAATCTTTTGCCATAAATCCATAACAAATACTCTCTCCCTAATCTACGGTTAATCGGTCAAGTTACCGATCTTACAGATATGACTATAAATAGTAACTCAGATGAGAGCTTTTCTGCTAGGTATACAGAAATTTACCGAACTCAACTTGATGGCGTTAGCACCAGAAACTAAAATCGATTGCAAGGAATGGTAAGATTTGATATAATAGAAAATCGTGAGTCATAAAAGCATTATTCACTCAGATTTTGCTATATTGTCTCTAATTGCTGGTGTAGCTCAGTGGTAGAGCAGCGGTTTTGTAAACCGCCGGTCGCAAGTTCAAATCTTGTCACCAGCTTAAAAATATTCCCTCCTATAATCCTTTCAGCTTGTAAAGATTTAATTCATCCCACGCTTGAAAGCGTGGGACTTTTTATAGTCTCTCCTCACCAATCCAAAGCAATTGCACCTTATTACAGACAGCAATACCCAAAATTAATTTGGAAATTATGACATAAATTTAGATATCTATGTTATAAAATACAGTTAATCAATCGAAAAACCGTAGATTAGCTGGTGCATTTGAGATGGAACGGGTAAATTTTGGCTCTCATAACCATCTCAAGGGTCTACTTAGACAAATTTCCTGTCACTTCTCATTTCAAAAGGTTCAGTAGTAATGGCAATCGTCGTTGAGAACGTAAACAAGCAATTTGGATCTTTCAAAGCGCTGGACAATATCAACTTAGAAATCAAAAAAGGATCTCTCGTCTCATTGCTGGGGCCATCTGGTTCAGGAAAATCAACGCTATTGCGGGCAATTGCGGGTTTGGAACCTCCGGATACTGGCAGAATTTGGATTTCTGGGGAAGAGGCAACTCGTAAGACTGTGCAAGACCGCAATATCGGGTTTGTATTTCAGCACTATGCTTTATTTAAACATCTAACGATTCGTGAGAATATTGCGTTTGGTTTAAGAATTCGCAACGCACAAAAAGCCAGAACTAACGCACGTGTTAATGAATTGTTAGAATTGATTCAATTAGCAGGATTAGGCGATCGCTATCCGTCCCAACTATCTGGCGGTCAACGGCAACGGGTAGCTTTGGCACGGGCACTAGCAGTTGCACCAGAAGTATTGCTGCTAGATGAACCGTTTGGGGCGCTAGATGCCAAAGTCCGCAAAGATTTAAGAAATTGGTTACGCCGTCTGCATGATGAAGTTGGTGTAACTGCCGTTTTGGTGACTCACGACCAGGAAGAAGCGATGGAAGTTTCTGATGAAATTGTCGTGATGAATAAAGGTCGGATTGAACAGGTAGGTACACCTGCGGCTATTTACGACCATCCGGCGACAGCGTTTGTGATGAGTTTTATTGGTCCCGTGAATGTGTTGCCGAGTTCATCTCGACTGTTTCAACACAGCAGATTTGATTCGCCCTCGCCTGAAGTTTTCTTGCGTCCTCATGATGTTGTTATTGATACTAACCCTGGTGAAACTAGGACTTCTGCAATAGTTAATCGCGTAATTCATTTGGGGTGGGAAATTGAGGCAGAATTAACTTTAGATGATGGTCAAGGAGTGAAAGCGATTCTCTCGCGGGAACAGTTTGATCAACTTAAATTGAAGCCAGAACAACGAGTTTATGTCAGACCGAAGAAAGCTAAATCTTTTCCGCTAACGCCTAGTGTTGCGGGATTAGCGGTGTAGATAGGTTTATATTATAAATCCGGAAGATCTCCCTAAATCCCCCTTAAAAAGGGGGACTAAGAGGGGACAATACACTCTTGGATTGGGGGGTGCATTTATGATTGCAATCAAAGGAAACGTGGATT
>CADCTM010000383.1 GCA_902805485.1 uncultured Coleofasciculus sp.
TTTTGATAAATCGGCTTGTTATATTAAATAATCTAGGGAGCGTTACAACTAAAAACTCGACCCAACTTATTAAAAAGCATTCAATTAAAGTTATTAAAGCTCAATAAAATTATAACGTAAAAATAAATTCATATTGAGAGATGGGAGGGTGTACATAACTTAGAGTTAGAATTAGTCTGAAGATTTTGCACGGGGCAAAAAGCTGATAACTCCCTGAGAGTAGCCGCTCTGACTTCACACACAAACATCTGTCAAACTTAATTATGGCAAATCGAGAAATTTCTACAAATTCAGTAAAAGTACCGAATGGCTCTCTTGAGATTGAAGCTTACCTGGCAATGCCCACAAGTGCCGGGGCGTTACCACAAATTGTCGTGCTACCGGAAATATATAGCAACAACGACCACATCCGCGATGTCACCCAACGGTTAGCCAAAGAAGGCTATATTGCGATCGCTCCTGCCCTCTTCCAACGCATTGCCCCTGGTTTTGAAACAGGTTACACAGCCGAAGACGTTAAAATTGGCAAGGATTATAAAGACAAAACGAAGGCAGAAGAACTCATCAGTGACATTCAAGCAACAATCAATTACCTGATCAGCCAGACACCCACCAAAATCAATGCCATTGGCTGTATTGGTTTTTGTTTTGGCGGTCATGTTGCCTATCTTGCCGCTACCCTGCCGGAGATTCAAGCTACAGCGTCTTTCTACGGTGCTGGCATTACCACAATGACTCCAGGCGGCGGGGAACCGACAATCAATCGCACAAAAGAACTCGCGGGACGCACGATTTACGCCTTCTTTGGCATGGAAGATGCCAGTATCCCTGCCAAAGAGGTAGACAAAATCGAGGCAGCGCTAGAGAGAAACCAAGTTCTTAACCGGATCTTCCGCTATGAAGGAGCAGACCACGGATTTTTCTGCGACCAACGAGCTAGCTACAATGAGGCAGCAGCAGCAGATGCCTGGAATCAAGTGAAGCAGCTATTTAGGCAGGAACTTCAGATGACCTGACACGCTTTGCCTTTACCTATATTTATCTGAGGTTTTGTCATTAATTTAGTAATCATGAATCACAGATAACTCGCGCCAGATAATTAATTACATTTTTTGCAGCAACTAATTGACATGAATTCCAAATCAACTCGTTCTCAAGCCAATAAAGTATCGTTTTCGATGGACGATTTTGCAAAAGCCCTGGAAGAACACAGCTATGAGTTTAGAAAGGGACAGGTAGTGCGTGGAAAGGTTCACAACTACGAAAATGATGGTGCTTATGTTGATATCGGCGGCAAGTCTTTGGCGTATATTCCCATTGATGAAGTGTCGTTGCAAACATCAGGAGATTGGGCAGAAGTACTGCCATTAAAGGAAGAGTTAGATTTCCTGATTATTGGCGATCAAGATGCTGATGGGCAGGTGACACTTTCACGCCGTCAGCTAGAAATTAAGCGGACTTGGGAGGAAGTCGCAAAGTTACAGGAAGACGGAAAATCCTTACAGGTAAGCGTTGTTGCCGTGAATAAAGGCGGCGTGACGGTAGATTTACGCGGGTTGCGGGGGTTCATTCCGCGATCGCATTTGAGCGAACGCAATGACTTAGATTCCTTGATTGGTCAAACGCTAACTGTTACCTTTTTGGAAGCAAATCAAGATACTAATAAGTTAGTTCTTTCCCAACGCGAAGCCAGCCGCTCTGCCAATTTTAATCAGCTAGAGATAGGACAGGTTGTAGAAGGTAAAATTGTTAGTATCAAGCCATTTGGTGTCTTTGTTGAATTTGAAGGCAGCACAGGCTTACTACATATTAAACAAGTCAGCCAAACCTTTATTGAATCTCTGGGTGCCGTCTTCCAAATTGGTCAGCAAATCAAAGCGATGATTATTGATTTGGATGAAGGAAAAGGGCGCATTTCTCTTTCTACTAGGGTTTTGGAAAATCATCCAGGGGAAATGCTCGAAAATATGGCTGACGTGATGGATAGTGCCGAAGCACGGGGGGAACGTGCTAAACAAAAACTATTGCAGCAGTAGAAACATTTATGCTGCTGCTAGCTATGAGATCAGCCTTAATAAGGAGTAGAAAAACTTAATGGCTCAAGAAGATAGCTCAATCCGTACACTCACTGTGGACATTGGTGGCAGTGGTATTAAGGTATTGGTTCTAGATGAAGCGGGCAAGGCTTTAACTGAACGCAGTCGGGTAGAAACGCCGCAACCGCCAAAACCGGATGCTGTAATTGATGCGATCGCTCAATTAGCATCTGGACAAGGTGAATTTCATCGCGTATCGGTGGGTTTCCCTGGCGTGGTGCGGGGCGGCGTCACTCAAACGGCAGTAAACTTAGATCCCGATTGGGTGGGGTTTGACTTGGCAACGATGCTGTCTGAACGTTTAGATAAGTCGGTACGTGTCGCCAACGATGCCGATGTCCAAGGTTTAGGGGCAATTTCCGGCAAAGGAGTTGAACTGGTGATCACCTTGGGTACAGGGTTCGGTTCGGCATTATTTTTGGACGGGAAACTCGTGCCGAATTTGGAAATGGGACATCATGAGTTTCGTAAAGGAGAAACATACGAACAGCAGTTAGGACGGGCGGCGCTGGACAAAGCGGGGGAGAAAAAATGGAATAATCGTTTGGAAAAGGCGATCGCTTCTCTTGAACATTTGTTTAATTACGACTGCCTTTACATCGGTGGCGGTGAGGCGAAAAAAGTCATCCTTCAACTCCCCGCAAATGTGAAAGTTGTCCCGAATGTCTCTGGTTTGTTGGGCGGTATTGCCTTATGGCACGATTAACACAAGCGACGGGCTAAACTAT
>CADCTM010000384.1:0-2496 GCA_902805485.1 uncultured Coleofasciculus sp.
AACTTGAGTCCCTTCCATCTCAATAGATCGTTCAGCAAAACTTTTGGTATGCCGCCACACGCTTATCAAATTCAAGTGCGAATTTTGCAAGCAAAACGGCTGCTTAGAAAAGAGGGGTCGATTGAGCAAGTAGCTATTAAGACTGGATTTGCAAGTCAAAGCCACTTTGGCTCGCATTTTAAGCGGCTTGTTTGTGTCACGCCAAGGCAATACATTCAAGACAGCAAGAACGTGATAAATTTCGATGCTTAAATACATTAACCTGTAGACAGGTTTGCTCTAATTTTAGGTTGCCAGCGATAAATATGACTTTAACCAAAAGATCGAGGTGGACGACAGGCAGACTATGTAATCTCTTAATTGCACTGGGTTATTACTTGGAAAACAGAGCGCTTAAAAAGTAGATATCTAACATCACGATGGTTTACACAGCGTAAAACTTAAATACACAAAATATTTTGAAACAAACAATTTTAGTAGCAGGCGGAACGGGTAATCTTGGCAGACGAATCGTTAAAGCAGCGATCGCCAGAGGGGCGGAAGTTCGCGCTATTGTCCGCAACGGTAGCGAACCAGAAAAAATCGAAAAACTGACCAAACTCGGCGCGGAGGTAATTACGGTCGATATGTCTGATGTCGATGAGCTTAAACAAGCCTGTCAAGGCGCATCGTGTGTGGTATCGGCTTTGTCAGGACTACACGAGACAATCGTTGACTCGCAAATCAAACTGCTTGACGCGGCGATCTCGGCGGGTGTCCCGCGCTTTATTCCTTCGGATTTTTCTTCCGACTTTACCAAACTGCCCGCAGGCGAAAACAGAAACTTTGATTTAAGAAAAGAGTTTCATCAATATTTGGACAAATCGCCAATCGCCGCCACTTCGATATTGAATGGAGCTTTTGCCGATGAAATTTTGAGCTATAACACGCCGCTTTATGATGTGAAAAATTACAGCGTTGGCTACTGGGGAGATAAATCCGACTGGAAAATAGACTTTACGACAATGGACAATACGGCGGATTACACTGCCGCCGCCGCTCTCGACTCCACGACTCCAAAGATTTTACGGATTGCCAGTTTCCAAATTAGCCCGAACGAATTGGCTTCTGTCGGCAAAGAAGTTAAAAACAGAGAATTCAAACTCGTCCCAATGGGAAGTCTGGAAGATTTCTCCGCATCGAACAAAGAAGAGCGGGCGGCGCATCCGGAAGGAGAAAAAGAGGTGTTTCCAAGCTGGCAGAACAAGCAGTATTTATACAGTATGTTCAGCGTCCAAAATATACCGCTCGATAATGATCGGTATCCTGATGTCCGGTGGACGAGCGCGATTGATGTGATTTCAAAAATTTAATGTTAAATAAACTTAAAACGGTCGTCGAATGTTTTCGATTAAAGTTCGACGGAAACATAAGTAACCGAGAATAGGTTGGGTTCGCACCAAATTCAAGTCGAACTCGATCGAGAAAGTCGATCGGCGATCGCTGTTATCACCACTTGCAGAAAAGGATTCATATGAACTTACAAAACAAGTCACAAGCTTTTGAAGTCAACAGTACCGAAGGTCGCGTGTATTGGGGTATGGGCATTCTCTGGACGATGCTGGCAACTGCCGAAGATACTAATGGAGCATACTCCTGTATCGAAGAGTTGATCCCCCAAGGTCCGGCGGCACCGCCTCACATTCACGAGGCGGCAGATGAAACTTTCTACATTCTCGAAGGCGAAGCAACCTTCTTTGTCGAAGACCAGCCGATTAAAGCAACCGCCGGATCGTTTGTGTCAATTCCACGGGGTACAAAACACGCTTTTCAAATCGATTCGGAAACGGTACGACTACTCAATACCTACGTACCCGCAGGGTTTGAATACATGATTATGGCGACAACTGTGCCCGCAGAGGCACGTACATTGCCTCCTGCTTCGATGCCTTTGCCCGAGCGAGAACAGTCCAATCGCACGATGGAGCAAATCATCCAAAAGTATCCTGCGGCTAAAACCAACTTCCTAAGAGGGTATGAAGGTTAAACTTCTCGACATCAGATGATCCGAATTTAGCTTCGGTAGCTGATGTGAAATTACTTTTCATACTAAATCGCTGTCAAAAAGGTAATATTGAGCTATTCGTAAAGCTGTTCTAATCTCCTTGAGCTATGGCACGTGTTAGTCGAGTTCTTGCCCATAGCCCAGAAACGAGAGAAAGCCCGTGGTAGTTTCAATTTTGCAGTCGGTAATCATTACCTCACAGGCAAAGACAAAAGTCGGCTGGCACTCCGATGATTTTCCGCAGATCGATTGGGGCGAAAACCTGCATCGCTTAAAGCGGGGTTGAAAGTTGTGCTTAATTTCTGATGAAATAAAGGGAGAATAATAAAAATGAAAAAAGCACTCATCACCGGAGCTAATAAAAGGGTTGTGTTGCAAAAATCTGTTGAGGTTACAAAACCTCTTGGAAAATGACACTTTAGGCAGCTACCCCAAAGACTTGCTCAATATTA
>CADCTM010000384.1:2506-2811 GCA_902805485.1 uncultured Coleofasciculus sp.
GTGTTGAATGCCCCAAACCCCATCCCCGGCTTGACTAGTCGCTTGATAAACCGATGGTCCTGCTCGACAATGTTGTTGAGGTACGGACGCTGGCGCAACTCAACGCTCTGGGGTATCGCTTGCTTAGCTTTGAGTTCAGCTATTGCTTTAGGGTAAGCTGGGTTTTTATCAACCGTCACTACCCGTGGCTGCTGGTTGTGAGTGGCCTTCAGAGCCTTGCACAAAAACCGTTTTGCCGACGAGCGCATCCCGCTTAGCAGTCAGCAAGAAGTCGAGGGTATTGCCTGCTGAATCCACAGCCCGGT
>CADCTM010000385.1 GCA_902805485.1 uncultured Coleofasciculus sp.
ATCGGGTTTGGCAAAAAGGCGCTTTAGCAGAGTCAGAAGCCTTGCGATACATTCAACAAATTGGTGAAGCACTCACATTAATTCATAATAACGGTTTACTGCATCGGGATATTAAACCGCTGAATATTATGGTGCGAAAAAGTCAATTAGAAGCGGTATTAATTGACTTTGGCATTGCGCGAGAATTTACGCCTAATTTAACGCAAACTCATACCCAGTCATTATCGGATGGCTTTGCACCGATTGAGCAATATGATTGGCGGGCGAAACGTGGGGCTTATACTGATGTGTATGCTTTAGCGGCGACGCTGTATGCTTTGTTAACGGGAGAAATGCCGATGCCCTCGCCAGTACGGGCATTTGGTACAGTATTAGAGCCACCAAAACAGCTTAATCCAAAAATAAGCGATCGCGTTAATCATGGCATCCTTCAAGGCATGGCAATGAAGCCAGAAGAGCGTCCGCAATCTGTGGCAGAATGGTTGGGACTATTGGGGAGAAGTAAAGTTATTCCTGGGCTTTCTCCAGAAGATTATCAGAAATTAAGGCAGTTATTAAGTGCTAAGAAATGGCAAGAAGCAGATCAAGAAACTGCCGCCTTAATGCTCAAAGCTTCCGGGCGGGAAGGTTGGTTGAGAGTGGCAGATATTGATAAGTTTCCTGCTCAAGATTTACGAATAATTGACCAACTTTGGCGAGAATATAGTAGCGATCGCTTTGGCTTAACTACCCAACAACGCATCTGGCAGAATGTGGTGGATAGCCATAAGAATGAGTGGAAGGCTTGGTGTTGTTTTGGCGATCGCGTTGGTTGGCGTTCAAAAGGTAATTGGTTAGCTTATTCTAGTCTGAACTTTACCCCAAATGCTCCTTTAGGGCAACTTCCGGCGTTGGTTGTTTCTGATAGTTTTGCTTTGCGGCATCAGGAGGCAATGGTATCGTTGCTTTCGCGGCAGGATTTGTAATGGAAAGAATACCCGACGACTGAAGTCGCGGCGTTGCGCGTGCAAAGTCCGCCTGTATCGCCACGAATTCTATTCGCCCAGTATGTTTGTTAACATCACAAAACGGGAGGAAGTCCTACCTGCCTGGGTTCCACGAATTCGCCATGAAAACCGACAGCTTTGTTTTCCATGCTTCTTGCCTCTGCCAGTTCCCGGCGAAGTTCTGCACGTTCCATGTCATCCTGGATACCGCCGAGGATGTAGATGATTAACCGCGCCGCTAAGTCTCGCCCTGAAACTAATATTCGCTTTTTATTTGGGTCGTACAAAACGCCATAAAATAGGGAACTGGGAATGTCCATAAAGCTAAATCCACCGTTAGCATCGTATTGCCGCAGTTTTTTGAAAATTGTCTTTGGAGCGAGCTTTTTCTTAAATATTAGAATGCCTAAAGCTTGCGCTAATGCTGCTTGCCCGACGGGACGAAATAGCATATTTCCTTCCCCGCTATCTTTTTCAAAACTAAAGCGACGTAACAGAGGTGTTTCGGCATCATGTTCCAATCTTTTATAGCTAGGTAAACTGGCTAAATTATCGAACAGCGCCTTAAATTCTTTCAGCCCTTGCTCAAGTTCTTCATCCTCTGGACGCATGGCAATTAAGCCTTTATCCGACGGTTTCCAGGAAGGGAATTTTTGACCTAAATATCGCTCAGACATATCTTGGAGAGCTTGGAGGGTAGTAAGGACAGTTGATTTTGTGGCGACGGTGGCACTGTCCCAATTGACGCGAGGATTGCGGTTTTCTTGCTCTTTTAATAGGGGATGAGTGACGGCAATTTTTCGGGCAACGATGGCAAAACCATCATCTTCATTTAATAGCGCGAGTTGTCCTTGACTGAGTTTTACTGCCATCAAGTTGACATGAACAAAGATTGATCTGATGCGTCGTCGTGCTTCTTGATGGGTTTCGCCTTTTATGACGGCGGGGATGAATTCGATGCCGATTTTTTCATTGGTTAAGCTTTGCAGGTGAGATGGTTCGACGTGATATTCAGTTGTTAAATTATCAATTGTAATGGGCGCTCCTACTGGTTTCTTGGCTTTATTGTAAGGTTGGAGTTTCCCTGTTTTAATTAATGTCATTAAGCCTTGGACTCCCATCAAGCGATGTTGACCATCTAGGGCGAAAAAGGCAACATTTTTGCTGTCTAATAGTCCTAATGTTTCGTTATGATCGAGAGCGGTGAAATCGGCGGCTGATTTGAGGGCGCGTCCTTGTTCGTCCCATTCGGCAGCCTTTGGATCGTCCACCCAGGCAGGGCTGAGAACGACGAGAACGGCTGGAAATTTGTGGGCTTTCCGGGCGGCTAGATACTGGGTGAGGGGGGCTTGGCGTGACCAATCTAGAGGGCGTTGCTGGATTTCTTCGATGGTTTCGGCATCGCGGATCACGTTTTCGGTTTGACTGTCGAATTTTTGCCGGAAGAGGGGAAGTTGGGAGGCGAAGCGTACTTTACTATCGAGCCATTCCAGGGTGACTGAACCGATGAAGGCTTCGGTGCTTCCCATCTGGGTTCTTTGCACGAAAAGGCGATCGCTTTTTCCTAAGTATTTATCTAGTAGTTCGGCTAGTGTCTGTTGGCTGGCTTGGTTGCTGGCGCTGTTCATAGGGGAATTGGAGCAAGATTAAGGAGTTTTTAAAAAACTAAAGTTGTTTTTAAAAATTTTTAGTGTAAAATACTATTGTATGGGCTTGTATGCCTCTTTTACATTTACTACAAATTGAGGTAAAAGGCGATCGTTTTTTGAGGAGGGAGAGATGAGTTTATGTCCAGCCTAATTTGGCTTTAGCTACACTGACAGC
>CADCTM010000386.1 GCA_902805485.1 uncultured Coleofasciculus sp.
ACGCGACTAACTGATTGAGTGCGCTATAAACATTTCCGGCAATCATTGTGTCTTTAACTCGACCTGTAATCTGTCCGTTCTGAATCCGATAGCCAAGTTCAACATTGACCGAAAAATCACCGGATATATCGGCGCCACCACCAAGTAATTGATCGACGACCAATCCTTCATCCAATTGCTCAATTAAATGATCAAGTGACCCGTTTCCCGGTTGAATTAGCAAGTTAACTAAACCTGGAGCTGGGTAGCTACCCATACCAGGGCGAAATCCACTGCCAGTAGTACCGGTACCCAGTAATCTTCCCGTGGTGCGATCGCAATAAAACTGTAGTAACTGCCCTTCTCTAATAAACAAAAGCGGTTCGGTAGGAGTGCCTTCATCATCAAACGGACAGCTAAAAGGACCCGTATCCGGTTGCTGAAAAAGTGTGAGCATTTCTGAGGTGACAAATTGAGTCAAGCGATCGCTCCAAGGTGATACCCCTTCCAGCACCTGTTTACCATTTAACGCCGCCTGAAGAGTGTCCCAGAACAAATCTGCCGCCTTTGCGGTTAATAAAACAGGCACACGACCTATAGGCGAGGAGACATTTTCTTTTGCCCAGTTCAGGCGCTGTAAAATACTTTGAACAACATTTTCGCTGCTTAATGTTCCCCGGTCAGTTTGACCATCATAAACGCTCAAAAAGTCTTCACCCCTTACCCATTCTGCCCCCAAAGAACAGCTCAGTGTGGTGTCGGTATAATGGCAATCTAAGCCTTTAGAGTTAATCAGGCGCGTTGTTTCTTCGTCGCATTCCAACTCAGCATCACAGAGGACTTCCGGGTAGGCGTCACGAATTTGGGCGATCGCTTCTTTACCAATTTCTACTAACGCTTCGACTGGCATCACTGTTCCCAAATTAGGATAGCGATCAGTTCGCGCCTCCGCAAGTTCTACTAGTTCTGGTTCATTCAGCGCCGTCATCGCCAGCGCCCGATCAACTAAATCTTGGGTTTCTGCCGGCCCATAAGCAACCGCAAGACCTGGGCGACCGTCTCGCCATAAGCGTAGCGCTACGCCTTCTGATTGGCTACTTTCTAGCTGCTTGAGGCGATTCGCTTCAAAAAACACCGGGCGAGAAAGCGATCGCGATTGATACACCTCTGCTTGCTGCGCCCCCGACTGAAGCGCTAATTCTAAAAGCTGTTCGCTGTATAGCGCTGGCGGCAAATCCTTAGAACCCATAATCTATATATTGTTATTTTGTCTGTTGTTTTTCTTACCCGACAAGAAGCCACATATTGCCTCTGAATCGTTCCTCTTTTGACTAGTGACTAGTGACTAGTAACTAATGACCAATGACTAAACGCTACTTTAACTCTTGCAGTAGCCAAAATCCGGCAAAAGCCTCTGATGTGGGGCTGGATTGCACAGCGAGAAAATGCACCATCTGAGCCTGTTCCTTCGTTGACTCAAAACCTTTGGCTTCGGTCACGGTTTGGGCATCTTTGATGTTAGCGAGAATCCAGCTATCACTCGCACCCGTCTCTAGTAACAATCTTGAGGAAAGTCCGTCAAATCTGACGAAGGCAAGCTCTAAGCCGGACATCCAGCCTGCTAAAGGTGTGGCTCTAGGAGAGAATATAATGATGCCGGGAATCCGAGTTTCAGGCTCAAGTCCCATCATCGAAAGCGGAAAAGCTTCACCAAAATCAATCTCCCATTCGTCCATTTCCTCAAAAGCGGCAGCTTCTAGCGTCACAAACGCCCACTTTTGTCCCTCCAAAGCATCGGGTAACGGTTGAGGCGTCTGGGGTTGATAACGGACAAATGCCGATGCCGCCACGGTTGGTTGGTAGCCTGGTTGTTTTGGATAAAAGCCTAGCATCCGTTGTTGCAGCCATCGATCGATGGTATATGTGCGACGACTGGCTTGGGCAGGGATACCCAGTTCTTCGCAGGCTTTGACGATCATATTACTCATCTGACGCCGGAAGAAGCGAATTTTTTGAGGAGTTTGTTGACTTTGAGCGATCGCTTCTTCGATTGCCGTCCGCAACCAAATCGAGTTAACTTGCTGATTTGGGCAAAACTGAGCGTATTTAAACAAATCCTCCCCTGACTGGCGCGGATCTAAAGGACTCTCGCATATTAAGACTTCCCAGATCTTTTTCTGATTTTCGTCCAAAATCGGACGGGAGTAAAAATCTAGTTCCCAAACAATACTCATGCAAAAAAATTATTGTTCAACCCCTCTATTCATAATACGGGTCAGTGGGACATCAATTAGATAAGGCAGCAGTTTAGCTCAGTTGGTTAAGATTGATTTACTTTGAAGGTGTATTTATGAGTAACGAACGAATTGAAGTAATAGCAGCAAATGACGCTTTTTATCGAGCTTTTGAGAAAAAAGATCTTGAAGCGATGAGCATTGTTTGGTCGCAGGGAACCGGAAGTCTTTGTATTCATCCTGGACGGAATGCTCTGCGGGGTTGGAGAGATATTGAATTTTCCTGGTTACAGATATTTAGAAATACAAAATATATTGAAATTGAAACCGAGATTATTTCAGTGGAAATTCGAGATAATATTGCCTACGTAATTTTGATTGAAAAGTTACTTCAAATTAGTGGCGGCAGAAGTGTTCAAGCTCAATCGATGGCAACAAACATCTTTGAAAAGATGGCGTCAAAGTGGTACTTAGTTCATCATCATGGTAGTCCAATTATGGGGTAACAAATTTACTTTCTGTCTTCGCGTAAGATCATAACATTGATGCATTGTCAAGGATATAAATAGCTATGGTAACGGCTACTATAACTG
>CADCTM010000387.1 GCA_902805485.1 uncultured Coleofasciculus sp.
GCACCTGTTGCTGGTCAATCTCACTAGCATAAGCGGTTAAAGCGATCGCTAAAATCCCTCCTCCTTCCTCTGGAGGCATAGCTCTAATTTGACCAATTAACATATAACCATCCACTTCCGGCATCCCAATATCACTGATCAGTAAATCTGGCTTAAGCTGCTTTAGGGTAGATAAAACCTCACCCGCCGATGTTGCAACTGTAACTTTTGCCCCATAGTCTTCCAGCAAAAACAGCAAAAACTCCCGCATATCCGCCTCATCATCAACCACTAATATCTGCAAACCGCTTAAATCTACAGAAACCGACTGACTTTGTGGTGCAATTCTGGGGCAAATTGTCGCCTGTGGCAGCTTCACCGTAAATGTTGCCCCTTTGCCTTCGCCGGGACTTTCTGCATAAACCCTACCACCATGCAATTCCACCAAATGACGAACAATTGCCAAACCTAACCCCAGTCCCCCAAATAACCTTGTCGTCGCACCGTTTTCTTGGCGGAAGTAGTCAAAGACATAAGGCAGAAACTCCGCCTTAATACCCTTCCCTGTATCGCTGACTTGAATTAGTACTGAGTCAGGGGAGTTTTCAGCAGTTTGAGTTGATAACAGTCTGACTTCTACCCGTCCACCGTGGGGCGTAAACTTAACTGCATTAGAAAGTAAATTCCAGACCACTTGCTGCAAACGACCCGAATCGCCTAAAACTGAGCCAACATTCTCCTCAAAGCACGTTTGAATCTCAATACACTTCGTTTGTGCTGCCAAACGCATTGTTAGGAGTGCCGCTTCAATCGTCTCGGCAAGATTTACCGAAGAGACATTTAGACTCAACTTACCGCGCAGAATGCGCGAGACATCTAGCAAATCTTCAATTAGTTGAGTCTGCAACTTCGCATTGCGCTCAATCGTTTCCAAGGCACGCGCCGTCGCTGCTGCACCCAGATTGCCCTTTCGCAGTAACTTCGTCCAGCCCAAAATGGGATTAAGCGGAGAACGTAATTCATGGGAAAGCACAGCAAGAAACTCATCCTTAAGTCGATTCGCCGTCTCTGCTTCCGTACGTGCCGCTTGTTCGCGTTTTAAACTTTGAGCAAGTTCTGCTTGCGATCGCTTTTGCTCTGTTACATCCCGCAACGTGACAATTGCCAGAACCACCTGTCCCGATGCATCACGCACCGGAGTACCGCTATAGTTACCAATCCAAACCTGACCTGTATTCAGTTGCTGAACGCGGACTTCATAATTATTAAATACTTCACCCCGCAACGCCCGCGCTAGGGGCCATTCCTCCATAGGAATAGCATCCCCATCAAGATCTTGCAGACCAAACGTATCCGAGAAATCCCTTAAGCGCCGATGTACCTCTTCCACACTCTTTAAGCCGTGGAGGCACAAAGCAGCAGGGTTCATCGATAAAACATAACCTTCGGGGTTAGCAATTACCAACCCCTCGGTCATACTACCCACAACCGCTTCCAATTGATTGAGACTCTTCTCCAACTCGTCAAGCAATTGCTCCCGCTCTCTCTCCACCCGTTTCTGTTGGGTCAAATCGAGAATAAAACCAATAATCTCTTGTTGAGCCTCATTCGGTTCCTGTAACAGAGTTGTCCCCAACAAAGCCGGAATGCGCGTCCCATCTTTACGGATGTATTCTTTCTCAAACTGGGTCGCAATACCAAATGCCTTAAGTTCTACCGCAGCCCGCGCATCTAAATGTAAATACTCCGGTGGCGTAATTACATCCCAGCGTATCCGACTCTGGAGCAGATCCTCCTGGTCATACCCGATCATTTTCAGAAAATAGTCATTGGCATAATAAATCTCACCCTGGAAGTTAGCAAAAGCCACCCCAAAAATATCAGACTCAACCAAACGCCGGAAGCGCCTCTCGCTTTCCCGTAATGCCAATTCGGTTGTTCTAAGTAGCGTCAAGTCAAGGACAAAACTTACTCCCAGTTCTTTAGAACCCTCAAGCATCACACCGCCTAAAAGTACAGGGACGCGCCTGCCATCTTTGCAAATGTATTCCTTCTCCAACTGCGTCGCCACCCCACTTAAGCGCATTTGTTCAATAGAGCGATCGCTTAAGTGGAAGTGTTCAACCGGAGTCATCTGTTTCCAATTCAAACGACCATTTTGTAAGTCTTCGCGCGTGTAACCCACCATTTGCAAAAAGGCATCATTCGCATCCAAAATATTGCCTTGAATATCCCAAAAGATCACGCCAATAATGTTGGACTCAACCAAGCGCCTAAACTTAGACTCACTTCCGCGCAGTGCTGCTTCAATCTCTTTCAGCTTCGTGATTTCACGCGCCACTGCCAACAGCGAGGCAACAGAACCATCAGCCGCCAATTCCGGCACAATCCTCGCTTGATAGTATCGTATTGTACCGTCCGGACTAGGAAATTCAAATTCCGTAACCCGCTCTTGGGCAGTTGTAAATACCTCTTCGAGCAGGCGCCTCCACCAAAGGCATTCCGTTTCTGATAGTCCTAATTCAGCATAGGTTTTGCCAATAAAGCTTTCTGGTGATAATCCCGTTGCCAATTCAACCGCTGGATTGATGTAAATATGACGTAGTTCTTGATCAATTCGAGTAATAATATCAGGGGAATTTTCGACTAAAGCTTTAAATTCCTGTTCTCGGCAATAAAGTTCCCGCTCTGCCTGCTTGTGGTCATTAATATCCAGAGTAAAGCCAACTATCCGCACCGCTTCACCGTCAGTGTTACGACAAACCACACCGCGATCGCAAACATCAATATAAAACCCCTGTTTATGGCGGACTCGAAACTTACAA
>CADCTM010000388.1 GCA_902805485.1 uncultured Coleofasciculus sp.
CGCTACCCTGCTCTTGCAAGGTGTGCGAAGTATGCAGAGTAATGCAGAGTAGCAGTATGGACGATCGCCTACAATCAGCAGTATTTAGCTCTCGTGCAAGCAACCTTAGAGCCGATGAGGCGATCGCATTCTAGCTCTTGAGTATCGCGATCGCCCTTTATCCATCATCACAAAATTAGGCATCCTGCAAAGCAAAGAATGTCAGGAATTAAAGGGAAAATTCCTGAGCGATATCCCTCAAAATGACTAAAAGCGATCGCCTTTTCTAAATTACGATTGATTTACCTTCGCCAAAAGTGCCTCAAGATCCGCAAGTTGACCCGCCCCCGAAATCGGTTCTCCATTCATTACAAGAAACGGCGTACCGGAAACTCCCAATTTTTCAGCCATTGCCACATCTTTCTGAATTGCCGCACTTGCCGCCTCGCCTTTACGATCTTGATCAAACTTCTTTAAATCCAAATTCAAAGCCTTAGCAGTTGCAACATACAAAGGCTCACCTAACTTGTCTTGCTGAGTAAACAGTGCATCCTGAAATTCCCAGAATTTACCCTGTTGTCCCGCTGCCCATGCCGATAAAGCTGAGTTCATCGCTTCTGGATGAATTTGGGTGAGAGGGAGAAACTTATACACCAGCGTAACTTGATTCTGATGAGTTGCCATAAACTGCTTCAACGTTTCATGTGCCTTTGCACAATATGGACATTGAAAATCAGAGAATTCTACCAAGACAATTTTTTGCGTTTTGGCACCAGTAGTTGGGGACTCACCAATTACCGATTTGGGATTCGCTTTCATCCCTTGTAATATCGTCTTCTGTGCCTGCTGTTGTTGTTCTTGTTGTTTCTGTTGGTATGCCTGAACAGACTGTACGATCGCTTCTGGATGGTTGCGAATAATCTGCACTACCTTAGCTTCCAACTGCGGATCTGCGGGTTGAGCATTACCCGCTTGTGTGGGCATTGAACAGCTATACAACGCCATACACAACAGGATTAACCCAATTGACCTAAACCACGGCTTAAAGAAACGCTGCCAGCCAAATAATAGTTTCATAAAAATTAGAAGTTATTGCTCGCTACCCTTGCATTCTGACAGTTGGCTGCTCCTTACTGCTAGAAGTTGCAATGGTTAACTAATTTCAGGATCGCTAGTTCCAGCGAGATAATTGCTCTAATTTTTCTGCTTTTTCTACTTTGCTTGATCCAAGCAGCTCAAAGGATAACCCCTTCTAAACTCCAATATATCCTCCCATTGCCACAATTCGGGCGTAAGTTTTAGCCAGTGCCAAACCCTGAGAATGGGATGATAACTCATCTGTCCAATGGGTTGCTTGATCTGAGTCAATCGTTATCCGCTGCTTTTCTTCTGTTTTGAGGTTACTGGGTGGGGAAACCGTTGCCGCGACTTGTGCCGCCTTCCTGGCAGGAAGCTGAATTACCTTCTGCTGGTTGTACATTAGCTCGATTGAGGGAACATAACGATGGGCGGCAACCCGCTTTTCTAACAGACGAAGGGCAGATAAGTTTTCACTCCTTTGCAGCCATGCGTCGAGATATACTTGTTCAAATAAGTCACGTTGAGCATGGCTACCACCGAGCGTGTGTAGGCAGGACAAGGTTGAGCCTAGCTCTAAGGTCGCTTTTTCCCAATTGCCTTGAGCATGAGCAACTATTCCCCAAGCTGTGGGTATTGCAACTTCACTCCATGTCCGCTTGATAAAGCGATTAGCGGCGTTGGCATAGGCTTGCATACTCAATAGCATTTCGTTTAATAAGTCTGCTTCACCTGCTCGTGCTAAGGCATAGATGTAATGTAAATCGTTAAAGGGCAAAGAATGTTCATGAATTCGCCTTTTTAGGTAAGGTACAAGTTCCTGCCAACGGTTGCCAACATTAACTTTTCTTAATTCCAAGCGCAATAGCAAGGAAATTACGCCAACTTGGTCTTTGGGAGACTCTTTCCAAGCGCGTCCCCAAAGGTGAATATCGTAAATTTCTAGGACTTTTTGAATATCTTCTTTCTCTAGATAATAGAGGGCGATATGCCACCAGTTATGGGTATAAAGCATTGTGTTGCAGTTCTCCCAAGTGTCGGCGTGGCTTTCCATCCAGGCTATGCCTTCTTCAAGTCGCCCTTGCATTTCCATCACATGAGCGACGGCGTGTTGTGCCCACGGATCATTACGGTTCATTTTGAGTGCCATGCGCCCAACTGCTTCTGCTTCACCAAGGCGATGGCATTGCTCTAAACCAAAGGCAATCATGCCATGTAAATAGTGGTTTTCGCGGTTCGCTGGGAGAACTTTTTCGGCAATTTGTAGCAGTGCTTCTTTATTACCTTGATAAAAGTAGTGATACTGTCCTAACTGAACGGCAATAATGTCACGGGGATATTTGTCGGTAATTTCTTCGCTATAGGCAATTGAGCGCTCAATTTCACCTTCTGCCCAAGCAACAATTGCTGCTACGAAAAGCTGTTCGCGCTCTGTTGCTTTTCCTACATACTTTTTCGCTGCTTCGAGATAAGGTACGGCTTTGAAACGCGACTCGGCACACTCATGACAGAGGTAGAAAGCGGCGGCATGGGCATTCGCGATCGCACATTCTGGATCGGCTTCAATTCCTTTGAAAATCGCTACTGCATCTTTCCCATAGGCTAAGGCTTGATCAGTGTAGCGATTAATCGCAGCAATCGTCAGGGGTGAATCTGTTGTAACGTCTAGTCCTTGAGTGTCCCTTAACATTTTTTCTACCTCAACAGTGCCTTTATCTATAGCCAACCGCTACGGCTA
>CADCTM010000389.1:0-422 GCA_902805485.1 uncultured Coleofasciculus sp.
ATTGAGCCTTAGCTTCAGCCAGTTTCTGGTTTTCTTTAGTATCCAATAATCCTAGAGATAAGCTGTAACGTTGCCCTGCTACTCGCCAGCGTAGTCTTAGTCTGTCTCTGAAGTTTTCTACTACCACAGTGCCTTTTGAAGCCTTAGAAACGGTTTCAGTAGATGTAATAGCTCTCATTGGGTATCAAATCCTGGGTATCAGATTTCTGTACTCTAACCGATGATACCCACTTGATACCCAAAAAACAACTAAGATACTCAGAGTTGCTACTGTGACTCTGGCTACCTTAGTTAAGCTATCAGCCTACAAGTCTTATCAAATATGGATTTGCTAGAAGCCCGTGATCAGGATTGAACTGATGACCTCACCCTTACCAAGGGTGTGCTCTACCACTGAGCTACACGGGCAATAATGAATAAAA
>CADCTM010000389.1:432-11626 GCA_902805485.1 uncultured Coleofasciculus sp.
AAATTACGTTTAATTTTTAATTATTCATTTTTAGTTATCTTGTGGTGGGCCGAGCTGGATTTGAACCAGCGTAGGCGTAGCCAGCGGATTTACAGTCCGCCCCCATTAACCGCTCGGGCATCGACCCAATTTCTTCCACAATTATTGATGTTAGCACAACTGATGTGAATTCTCACATTATTTTTTCGTTGAGTCCAAAATCTGTACTCAACTGGCGTAAGGAAAGACTTTCGGGGTGATGGGCAATTAGGTTTTGAGTGAACAATCGGTAATTAGCTGCCGATATATGCCGATTGAAGCGCCCACCAAACCAGTAAGGCGATGCTGCCCAAAACGAGTACAGCAGAAAAAGCGATCGCCTTTGGGCTATCGGCGCCTTTAAACTTCATAATTCCACGATTGAGGTCTGACATATTAATTTAAGTCCTCGGTTGAATTCTAGGGATTAACAACTTAAACACATCTTGGTCTAGATTAGCGATTACTAGTATCTAAACTCATGAATCAAAGGATTGATTTAGGTTTTGTTAGTAACTTAGGCAATCCCGATCAGCAAGGAGGTGAGGAGTGGTGAAGGTGAAGGTATTGCTATTGATTTTGGCAGGGGTAGGGGGGTTAGTCGCGATAGTGGAAGTCGGTTTACGGTTTCTTTTTGGTTTTGGCAATCCTTTGATTTATATTGCCGATGCGGAAATTGGGTATTTGTTAGCGCCAAACCAACGCACGAGGCGAATGGGTAATCGAATTACGATCAATGAGTATTCGATGCGGAGTGCAAAAATCGCCATCAAGCGACCAACATCAACCTTGCGGGTGCTACTTTTAGGGGATTCCGTTGCTAATGGTGCTTGGTGGACTGACCAAAATCAGACAATTTCTGCACTGATGGCAAATCAACTGGAACTTATCCTAGGGGAAGCAGCAGGTAAGGGTTCGTTTTTTGAGCAAATAGAAGTCCTCAACGCTTCTGCTAACTCCTGGGGACCGCGAAATGAGTTAGCTTATCTCCAGCGCTTTGGAACCTTTGAGGCGCAAGTGGTAGTGTTGTTGATTAATACCGATGACTTGTTCGCCACAGCACCAACATCTGTGCCAGTAGGACGCGATCGCAATTATCCCAACCATAAACCCCACTTCGCCTTAACAGAAGTATTCCAGCGCTACCTGTCACCAGCGCCAACTGTACCTGAAATGCAAGCAGTGTATGGGGAAAAAGGCGACCGCGTTGGCTTCAACTTAGAGGCAATTCGGCAAATAAAAATCCTTACCCTAGCCGCTAATACCCAGTTTCTTCTCGCAATGACGCCTCTATTACGGGAAATGGGTGAACCCGGTTCCCGTGACTATGAAGTAAAAGCACGTAAGCGTCTCACCGAGTTTACACAAGAGCAACAGATTACCTATTTGGACTTTCTCGGAGAATTTAACGATAGCCAAACGCCGGCAGCCTTATACCGGGATCATATTCACCTCAGTCCACAAGGCAATCAGAAAGTCACTGAAGCAATAACGCGATCGCTTCAGTTCTTCTTACCTCAACTCTTGTCCTCAGCGTCTACAACCCCTGCTACCCCTCAATAAGAGACTGTTACAGCCGTTGAGGTAATCTCACGACGTTCTCTGTCCAAAGAATGCCATGCTTGTCCATCCAGCGCCATCTGCTCAATCTGGCTTGCCAAACGCAGCGCCTTAAGCGCTTGTTCGCCACCAACAGACGGCTGATTACCCCCTCGAACACAATTGACAAAATGTTCTAACTCGGCGTGTAGAGGTTCAATATTGCTGGTGTGTACCTTCTCGATCAAACCATCCTGCCGATAAAGCACCTGACCGTAGTCTGTCATGCAGTTAGCTGTAGTTTGCCGATGGATCAAAATTTCGTTATTGAGAAAATCCGCTTCAGTCAGCGAGTTTTTACAATGTGCCGCTATTCGGCGGATTTTGCGGTGAGTCACCTTGCTTGCCGTTAAAGTTGCAACAATGCCATTCGCAAAACCTAAATTAGCCGTTACATAATCTAAATAACCGGAATCAGAAGCACGAGAGCCACTGGCAGTTAATCTTACGACCGGCGAGTCAGCGAGTTCCAATAACAGGTCAATATCATGGATCATTAAATCCAGAACCACAGAGACATCATTAGCTCGGTTAGAGTAAGGACTCATCCGATGAGCCTCCAAAGCCAGCAATTCTTCTGTTTTTAGAACTTTGCTGAGTTCCTGAAAAGCCGGGTTAAAACGTTCAATATGTCCAACTTGAAGAATACATTGAGACTCTGCTGCCGCATTGACTAAGGATTCTGCCTCAGCAATATTCGCGGCAATTGGTTTTTCAACTAAGACATGGATACCCGCTTTCAAACAAGTCATTCCGACTTCGTGATGCAGCTTTGTCGGTACGGCAATGCAGACAGCATCGACATAAGGAAAAAGATCGCGGTAATCTTCAAAAAAGCGGACGCGGTATTTACTTGCCGTGTCCAAACCCCGCTCTACATTGATGTCCGCCACACCCACCATTTCAACGTCTTTTAAAAGACTCAAAACGCGGGTATGATGCTGTCCCATATTGCCAACGCCGATGACGCCAATCCTGATGGGCTGCGGCAGGCTACGCTGTAACTGGGTATCCAGATGTCTTTGGAATATACTATTTTGCACTCTTATTTGCTCCTCCACCACGGGAACTAAGTCAGTTTGCTTACTCTGAGCCGCCTTAAACCATCCAGATAGTACCACAGCACCTCTAAATGTGAAGAATTCCAAAGCTTTGCCCAGATCCCTTGGATTAAGGAGGTCTTTAAAGCGGTCATTCTGCTTTTATTGTGGATTTACTGGTTTTATTGTTACAAGTAGATGTGTCAGTTTCTCGGTTGTCCATTTAGTGACGTTGGGAAAGCGAAAAAAGTTACCAAAAAAGGCATGAGGAAGCCAGAGGAGCAGAATTAGAGACAATAGGCGCGGCGTAAGAACCCGAAAAGCACCAGCACTATAGGCTTAAAAGTAGGTGTTTGCGGATAACTGAGGACGTTTATTTTGAAAGCAGTTGTTTTGTTGTCTGGAGGATTGGACTCTTCTACGGTTCTCTATCAAGCCAAGGCTGAGGGTTATGAGTGTTATGCAATTTCCTTTGACTATCAACAAAGGCATCGACGAGAACTAGAAGCGGCTAAAGCGATCGCTAATTGCGTAGGTGTGAAGGAACATCGGGTGGTAAGCTTTGACTTGCGGCAGTGGGGTGGTTCGGCGTTGACTGATGATGCCCTTGACTTACCCGAACATCGTGCGATCGATCAGATGTCTGAGACTATTCCCATTACCTATGTTCCAGCTCGCAATACAATTTTTTTGAGTTTTGGCTTGTCTTACGCGGAAGCGATGGGCGCCGAGCGTGTATATGTGGGTGTTAATGCTTTAGATTATTCTGGTTATCCAGATTGCCGTCCCGACTATATTGAGGCAATGCAACGCGTTTTTGAATTGGGAACAAAACAAGGACGCCAGGGACAAGCGATTCAAATTGTCGCACCTCTGATTAACCTCAAGAAAACGGAAATTATCAACATCGGTAATCAGTTGGGTGTGCCGTGGGAAAAAACTTGGTCTTGCTACACAGGCGGTGAGGTAGCGTGTGCTGTGTGTGATTCTTGCCGCTTAAGGCTTGCGGCTTTTGAGGAATTGGGATTAAAAGACGTTCTTTCTTACAAAGTTGGGAGTGAGCAATAAGTGGGTTTTCCTTCAAGTCCTATCTTTGCTCTTTTGCATGGGTGTCCTTGCGATCACGGTTGCTGTAGTCCCCTGAGACGCGATCATTGAGGGAAATGACCTGGATTATATTTGGAGCAGAATTCCCTGCCTGGGGGTCATCTGGATCTTGTTTGTGGATACGAATTTGATGGAGGCGCGGTCCTTCTGTAGCGACGACTGTTAATTCAAGATTGTCATAATGGAGGATTTCGCCCTGTACAGGCAGTTTTTGGAACTGGTAGAGTACAAAGCCTCCTAAGGTTTGATAGTCGTCAATTAAGGGTAAGTTCAAATGCAAAAGTTTATTTACAGCTTCTAAGTCCATTTGAGCTTGCACTAAGAAGGTTTGCTCGTCTAAAATTTCGATCGCTAAGTCTTGCTTTCGTTCAGGTTTGGGGTGGTCTCCGATAATTTCGGCAATTAAGTCTTTGAGCGTAACTAACCCGGCGATCCCGCCAAACTCATCGGCAACGATGACCATCGCAAGATGCGATCGCTGCATTAAGGGCAATAGTTGACTGAGGGGCGTAAATTCTGGGACAAATCGAGCTGGACGAATCCATGACTCAATGGGCGTATCTAGCGCTAGCTGCCCTTGAGACAAAGCTTGAGCCAGTTCTTTGAAGTAGATAATGCCAACAATATCATCGAGGGATTCGCCGATGACTGGGTAGCGAGAGTGACCAGTTTGGGCGATCTTTTCGAGTAACATTTGGAAAGTATCGGTACTGCCAATTGCCACAATGCTTGTGCGCGGAACCATTACCTCCACTGCCAAAACTTCACCAAACTCGAATACGTTGTTGAGAAGTTCCCGTTCTTCGGCTTCAAGTCCGCTAGATTCGCGCTCAGTGGTAATGATTAACTGTAATTCTTCAGGTGTTACTCGGTTATACCAACCTTGACCTGTATATTGAATGCCCACAAGTCGGAGTAACCAGCGAGTTGATTGGTTCAAAATCCAGATGAATGGATTAAAAAAACGCGAAATAACGAGGCTAGGCGGACCAAAAAACCGAGCTAGTTGTTCTGAATAAAGTAGGGCGACGGATTTAGGGCAAAGTTCACCGAGAACAATTTGCAGATAGGCAATTAGGAAAAATGTTATGGGGATTGAGAGGGAATGGGCAAGTACGGGGTTAATGGTGATTGGTTGTGGCAGTTTAGCGATCGCACTTGCGACTAAAGCCACCATCGTACTTTCACCAATCCAGCCCAGCGCCAAACTAGAAAGAGTAATTCCTAACTGTGTAGTCGAGAGTAATCGCTCAATGCTGCGTTGCAGAGACTGGACAGTCCTCGCCTGGATATCACCAGCCTCAACCAACTGATTGATTCGCGATCGCCTTACGGAAACCATTGAGAACTCAGCCGTAACAAAAAAGGCATTAATCGCAATCAGTAACAGTACCGACAATAAACGCAGTAGAATGTCTCGACTTGTGAGGTTAGCGGAAACATTCACTGTTAGGAGCAGCATTACATTGGCAACCCTATTCAAGCTAAAAGGTAATATCAAGTCCGGTTAATCACTTTGTATCTAGTCTTGCGCTTTTTGTCATTGGTCATGGGTTAACAGGTCAAGAACTAAAGACTCGGAACCAATCAGGTCAATATTTAACCGGACGTGAAATAAAAGGCGCACATTTGCCTTGTTCGTTGCTTTTCAACGGGCTACGGGAATTTCAGATATTTTCAACTGAAGTTTTTGATCGGGATAATCAGTTAGTGTCAAGGAAAGCTTCTTGGCATCTTCTAGTAAAGCCGTCGGGATGCTGACTGTCCCGGAAAACGCTTCACCATTGGGGGGTAATTCTCCTGGTAAGCCTTCTGTAATGGCGCTTAATGCCCGACCTTGGTCATCGGTGACATTCAAAAAGCTGTAGAGAAATCGTACAGCATTCGTACCGTTATTCTTCAAGCTGACATTAACTAATAAAGAACCTCCCTGCTGAGTAGCAGAGCTTACTTCCAAGGTTACTCCCTGATCTTGACTTTTAACAGGTAACTTGAGATTAGGATTTGCCGTTGTCAAGGATGCTTCTGTGGCAGATGGCTCAGGTGTTGGCTTCTGTTCAGGCTGACCAGTTTTTGCCTGATTTTCCTTTTTCTCCTCGTTCTCTGTTTTCGATTCCTTGCCCTTGCCGTTAATGTACTCATTAACGTTGACGAGGATATCCTCTTCGCGTAATGTCTTTACTCCTTCTTTGCCAATGGAAACCTGCTGATTTTCCGCCAGCCTTTTAGTCGGGCGGACATCAGGTTGAGTAACGCCTTTGAGGGCTTCGTGACCCAGAGTAAAGCCCCACATTGCACTCACGAAACCTGCACCTAACATCATTGCCAGTAAAATTAAGGTGAGAGCCACAGTTGAATTGAATTTCATTTCTTGATTTAAGTTACTCCAAATCGCTGCATAACCTGTTATAGGCAATGCCTGTCTCCCAGCTCACAGCCGTTCGCTCCAAGAATAATCAATTGAAGGGCTTGATACAATAATAGACAAAACCATTTCTATTTTATTTGTCTGTTTTAGCACTTAATCTAGAATAATAAATAGAATAACCAGGGTTGGCCGAGCGGTTGAGGCAGCGAACTCATAATTCGCGGGGAAACCCTAGGCTGGTTCGATTCCAGCACCCTGGATTACAAAACACTGTGGTCAGGCATTTAAAACCAGTGAATGTCTGACACGACCCTATTGTGGAGGGACGACTGTTGGGTAAATAAACTCACTGCCCTCCAGACGAGTGCCAAAACGACCTGCTCCAGATACTTGGAGAAGGGTGGTATTAAAAGGATTCGGTAAATCTGGAGTACGAATAATCGGGTCGCTAGAAACCTGCTGTTCTAGGGCGTCTCGATAGAGAGTATTGAGCCGCTTGGCATCCCGCTCCAGTTCTAGCTCCGGAAAACCTGCTCTTCCGGGCAAACCTGGACCGATGATATAGCCGATTTGACGCAGAGTTGAGCGGTTGCGATAAAAATCTCCTGATTCCTCAGAGAAGGTACTATTGAAGGCTTCCGACAGCGTTTCTAAACGAATTGGCTCGTATCCGGAAGGATCGGTTTGTGCCTTGGCAGCAGTAGCCAATAAACTAGAAGCGGCAGCAAGAGCCAACACGCTGAGTAACTGGGTTAACCGCATTTTCTTGGGTCCTCACTCTCACTTTTTCCCAATAATATCTGATATTGGAATTAAGTATATTTTTGGTCAAATTTTTGACGCTTGAATTCAAAACATTCTTTGCCGTAACTAAATGATTGACAAAATTCAACAACCGCCTTCCTCCAGCGCTTCAACTGACTTAACTTCTGTACGTCAACAACTACTCGATTTATTTTGCAACTTTGCTTACAAAGAAGGTGATTTTGTTCTCTCTTCCGGGCAGCGCAGCACTTATTACATCAATTGCAAGCCGGTAACGCTTGATCCTAACGGTGCTTTAGCGGTTGGACGTTTACTCCTCAACAAGTTGCCGATGGATACTCAGGCGGTTGCTGGCTTAACCTTGGGTGCAGATCCGATTGTTAGTGCGGTGAGTGTGGTTTCGGCATATGAAAATCGCCCGCTCCCCGCGTTGATTATCCGTAAAGAAGCGAAAGGGCATGGCACGATGGCATACATCGAAGGACCAACTCTTGTCCCAGGCGCCAAGGTAGTGGTTTTAGAAGACGTGGTAACGACGGGTCAATCGGCATTGAAGGCGGTTGAACGACTGCGTGGGGCGGGTTATAGCGTTGAGCAGGTGATTGCGTTGGTAGACCGCCAGCAGGGGGGTGCTGAACTGTATCAGTCAGTTGGGTTAAAGTTTGAGGCGGTATTTTCAATTGGAGATATTCAGGAGCGCTGGCGGCACTTAGAATCCGGTACGACTGAGCTTTAAGGGAATGGTAATTAAATCTCGACGGCTGGATAATGAGGCGATTGCGGCTTGGATTTTTTTAGCACCCGCTCTGATCCTTTTGGGTGTGTTTTTGCTTTTTCCGATCGCCTACCTGTTTTACCTCAGCTTTACTACAGGCAGTTTTACCGCAGGCGGTGTCAGGGGTGTCGGTTTGAGAAACTATGTACGCCTGGTACTAAACCCGGATTTTTGGCAAGTTCTCGGCAATACACTTTATTTTACCCTTGCCACGCTGATTCCGAGTTTAGTTATTCCTTTGGGTTTGGCCGTTTTATTAAATCGCTCATTTGCCCTGCGGGGACTGTTGCGAACCACTTATTTTATTCCCTCAATTACCTCTTTAGTGTCGGTAGGATTAGGGTTTCGCTGGCTTTTCCAAACGGAAGGGCCGGTTAATGAACTGCTGGGTTTGCTGGGTTTTGAACCTGTTCCCTGGTTAGGTAGCACCACTTGGGCAATGCCAGTAATCATTTTGTTGAGCTGCTGGAAACAACTGGGTTTTAATATGGTGGTGTTTTTGGCAGGACTACAAGCGATCCCGGCAAGTCGGTATGAGGCAGCGGAGTTAGACGGAGCTAATTCTTGGGCTAAGTTTTGGCATATCACTCTTCCCGGTTTACGCCCAACGCTGGTATTTACGGCAATTACCACAGCAATTTTCACCCTGCGGAGTTTCGAGCAAGTTTATATCATTACAGGCGGTGGGCCTTTAAATTCGACAAATTTGCTGGTTTATTACATCTACGAAGAAGCGTTTGCGTTGTTTGATTTTGGCTATGCAGCGGCAGCGGCTAGTGTTTTGCTGGGCTTTACAGGAGTGTTGGTTTACTTGCAACTGCAAACTTGGGGCGATGAGGCGTGAAAGTCGTGTTGAGTGTAGAAGGAGGGTTTTCATAGCGCCAGTTTTGTCCGCCGTTCAAGATGCTCAATTTCTAGGAAGGGGGCTGACAATCAATACTGATTTCGTTAGTTTTCGGTTGAGTTTCTAGCAGTCTTAAGAAGGTTGAACCGTCGAAACTTCTGGGATCTTGTCGTTGTCCGGAACGGTCTACTATTTTGTGTGTTGTAATTCGAGAAGACGGCACTCCTGTTTTGGCAACGACCCAGGCTAAGGATTGATATTGAGCTTGGGTATACCCACTATGACGGCTACGATTATCGCGACCATCGCTTGGGGTTTCTAATGATATGTGATAGGCAAAGTTATTGACCGAGGGCGGATATTCTGGATGGGTTTTTACGGCTTCTTTTCCTAAAGTACCGGCAAACACTGAGTTACCTGCACCAAAAGCTCTTTTGTCGGGGGGGACAAGATAAACAATGCTACCATCGCGTTTGATCAGTGTGTGATAGCTGACTTGCTCAGACTCAATCGGATGAGGAGTACGGAAGAAATTAATTGCACTGCTGGCGCTACCAACGGTTTCATGAAGCACCACAATGGGAGAACGATAGGCAGATTTACCGTAAAGATCAAAAACAAATCGTTCACCAAAGTTCGTTGGATCGGCGAGGGTTATCGATTCTTTTGGTGTGTAATTTACCCGACCTCTTAAAAAACTCGGTGGATTATTTATTGTTGGTGAATTGGGTGAACTTCCAAAACGTCGGAAACGTTCGAGAGAAAGTTGACGAGGCGGAATAATTTTTTGTACTGGAGTTTTGGTTCGATTGTTTGTTGGTTGTAGGGCACAAGTTCTTGGCAGTTCTACATCTGGGTTTTGGAAAGTAATGTTGGGGAGAGAATTCGGTTGAGTGGAACTGTTAAATTCACTGGCTCTCGAAAATTGTGTTTGTCCAGCTTGGACAGTAATAATAATTGTTGTTAAGCAAATAGCGAATAAAGCGATCGCAGTAAAAATTTTCTGATTCATAGGGCAGAAGTTGCCTAATATTTACCGATTGAGTGGTGTTGACAAGGACTTATTTACCCGTCCGTCACAACGGATCAAGGCATAAGCCTATATACGCTCTTGGCTAATCAGATCAGTACTGTTTTGCTAGCACTTTAGAGGAGTTTAACAGCCGAAGGGTTGCGATCAGTTTTCTGGAAAAGCGGTTCAAGGGCAAGGGTTTAAATTTTGCCCCCAAAGATATTTATCACTCAAAGGCGTCTAAATCTATAGCTTTTGAGCCACCCTTTTCTAATTGAGCCAAAAGTTTGCTCAATTGCGACCAAACGAGGAAGCCGATGATTATGGTAAGGGGTAGCGAGATGCCGTAACACAGCCAGGTGGGAAAGCCAAAGATTTCTAACCCAGCCGCGAGAAAAACAGCAATTCCGGCAGCTATTCCTAAGAAGGGAATCAGTAGCTGTAATCCCTTCATTTGAGCCAGAGTGCGCGTGGAGCGGTTTTTTGACCATTCTTGTACTTTTTGCCGCAGAGTGGCTTCAAAAGCCAATCCACAGCTCAATCCAGCGAATAAACCAACGAATAGCAAAAAGTACGGCGGTTCGGGATAGTTGTACACAAAGCACTCCTTATGTTGAGCAAGATACGGATCGCTCTTAAATCATACGGAGTTGTGTTCAGTTATGAAATTGGACGTTGCAGAATGCAAGGATGATGCTTGTGGGGTGGACATCATGTCTGCCTTGAATTTAAAAGAATGGCCATCTTGCTCATTCCACAAGACAGGGTTACATAAATCGGGTTAGCTGGATGCGGTAGCGGTCTTTTTTTGTTACCATGACTTCTCCAACTTCGAGGCGTCCTTTACCGCTAACAGCGATTAAGTCTCCTGATTTAACCTGGTAACTGGCTTGGCTGATGTCTTTCCAGTTGACTCGCACATCGCCTGCACTGATAAAGTCGGTCATTTTGCTGCGAGAGACACCAAAACCGGCAGAAGCGATCGCATCTAAACGCATTGATGCTTCTACGGTTGTCATTTGTTTTTTCTTCGGTTCGCGAACTTTTAGTTCACTAAACTCGATACGCTGGACTCTCACAGGTACGGAACGTACTTGAGTGAGGTGAGTTTCCATATACTCTAATAGTTCTGGCACAACGACCGCTTGGGCGCCGCGTTCGCCTAAAACGATGACATCGCCTGTTTTTTCTCGGACGACGCCACATCCCAGCATGGAACCGAGAAAGTCTCGGTGGGTGGCGGGATCGAATAAGAAATTGCCAGCAATATCTATTGCAGCGACTTCGACTTGAGAGGGTTCGAGGGGTAATTCGGAACGAGCGATCGCAATTCGTTGGCGTTCCGCTTGTGGATAGCCTCCCCATGCAACTAATTGCACTTCTGTCAAGCGTTTAAACTGTTGCTGGATTTCTACCAACTCTGGCGGCGAGAGAAAATCGGTACATACGACTTCCCAAGTCTTGATTGCTTGGTCGGCGAGGTCAATAACACGGGCAATACTTTCTCGATTTTCAACACCTTTGAGTAAATCTTCCCTTGGCAGCATATGGTAAGCGATCGCTTTTTTAAACACCTGCTTTGATTTTAGCGGTACACCTACATCTGCAGGGGCGTATCACATACAATTGAAAACCGCTATGACGCTTTATTTAGGAAGCTGACTTG
>CADCTM010000390.1:0-313 GCA_902805485.1 uncultured Coleofasciculus sp.
CCGAACGTGGGGATTGGCTAACAGATTTCTAACTAAAAAGTTAACTCCTCGTGTTGGGCTATACAAATTCCCAATGACAGCAAATTCTGATGGTTTGAGATGTTTTGCTATCGCTTGTTTTACCGTCCACCCAGTAATCACTGCCGTTTGACCGATACCATAAATCAACTGATTAGGTTTGTGTAGCGGCTCGTACTGGAATTGGGTTGGCTGACCAGTTGCTGTCATTTTCGGCTTGGCTTAAGAAGTATTAATATCACAAACCTTTTATTATAGCACTCCAACCGACTATTTGACTACAACATCAATATTT
>CADCTM010000390.1:323-11597 GCA_902805485.1 uncultured Coleofasciculus sp.
CAAGAAGACCAGCTACGCCGCACATTAAAAAAGCCTTCGCTGAAATTTCGTAACCTCTTACTACGATTGAATCGCTGCCGTTGCCACTCGATCGCTGTTTTGTGAATAATTTCTGATAAAGTTGGCGAGACGAGAGGTAAATCTACAAGGGCACTCACCTTTAACTTCTGCCGAATACAAAAAGCGATCGCCCCAATCAACTCACTCGCCTCTAGTCCCACAATCGAAGCGCCCAAAATTTCTCCATTCTGTCGCCCAACAATTTTACAAAAACCCGTAGTTTCTCCTAAAAGCTGCGCCTTATCCAAGCTTTTAAAATATTGCCGCACCACAAAAACATCCTTACCATAACGCCCTCTCGCTTCCCCTTCTGTTAAGCCTACCCGCGCCAGTTCGGGGTCAGAAAAAATTGCCCAAGGAATCCCGCGATAATCGACCTTAAAAACTGGCGCAAACAGCACATTCTTCACTGCAATACTCGCCTCATACTGGGCAAGATGAGCTGGGTTAAAATTACAAGCATAAATCCGAGAATTTGTAGTTTGCAGCTTCTCGTTTAATTCAAAACCTTGAGAATTAAACTTGACGCCAACGCCTTGCAAATTTAACGATTCAATATTAAGTTGCTGACCAACTGCTACCATTATTTCATCAGTTTCAAGGGCATGATTTCCCGCCTGAACCCACTTCTTCCCATCAAGACACATAACTTGAGTAACCAAACTTTCGGTAAGAACCCGAACTCCCTCAGCTTCCAACTGTGCCTGCACTAAGCCCGATGCCTCTGGGTCTTCTTCTGGCAAGATATGAGGAGTACCGACGACTAAAGTAACCTCACAGTGCAACCGCGCCAAAGTTTGAGCTAATTGAATCCCAATCGCCCCATTCCCAATAATCACCCAACTCCCCTGCAACCTCTGAGGAAAATCCTGCTGCCAAATCGCTTCTGGAGTGAGGTATCCTGCCGTTTGTAGCCCTTCAATTTCCGGAATAGCTGGGCGAGAACCCGTTGCAATCAGATAGCCCCGCGCCCGAATCCGGCGGTCATTCACAACAAAACCAAGGTAAGGGCGTCGGCAAAATTCCCCCGCACCATTAATCACATCAACACCCAAAGATGCCAAAATCGCCGGAGAATTCTGTTCTGAACAAGTAGAAACAACCGCTTGACTCCACTGCATCGCCTCTGTTAATTCAATTAAAGGGACTGGTTGCGCTTGAGTTGAGTCAGGATTTGGGAAATGAAGACCAAATTGAGCCGCCTCCTGCACTCTTAAAGCGACACGTCCAACAGTCGTTAATGCCTGAGTATAAATCTCACCATAACCCAGCCAATTCGTCTGTAGCGGCTGCGCTTCTACCAGGGCAACACGAGCATTTAAATGGGCAGCCAAGAGGGCGGCATCAACACCAGCCCGACTACCCCCAATAACGATGAGGTCGTATTCAACTGTCATTAGTTATTAGTTATTAGTCATTGGGCACAAACAACAACTCATAGGTTAAATGGGAAAATGGTTACAACCGTTAAATCCTTTGCCTCGCTATATTCTAAAGAATCGCGGCTAGACCTTCTAGTAAGCGTTGGTTGTCAGATTGTGTCCGCACTGCCACCCGGAAAAAGCGATCGCCTAATTCGGGGAAACTCAAACAGTCACGGATTAAAATCTGGCTGTGTTTGAGCAATTTTTCCTGCAACTGTGAACTCGATTGTTCTGACTGCACCAATAAAAAGTTAGCCGCACTAATGTTAGGTTGCAACCCAGGCATTGATGCCAAACCCTCGAATAAATGCGATCGCGCTACTGTTAACCAGTTCCAAGTTTTTTGTTGAAATTCTGTATCCTGGACTACAGCAATTGCTGCCGCTTCTGCTAATGTGTTCACCGACCAAGGGTCGCGCCACTGCTGCCAGCGTCGAAGACGTGCCGGGTGAGCGATGCAATAACCGAGACGTAAACCGGGGAGGCTGTAAAACTTGGTCAGCGATCGCAAAATTACCAAATTTTCATACTCCTGCACCACCGATATTAAACTTTGCTGCTGCTCAGGAGGCAGAAAATCCATAAAGGCTTCATCCACGACAACCAGCGCAAACTGTTCTAAAAGCGGCAAAATTGTCTCTCGTTCAAACAACTGCCCCGTAGGATTATGGGGATTATTCAGTAGCAACCCCCGGTTAGAGGCACGGTAGGGTAGCACAGCACTACGCCCGTACGATAATAGCGAATCAGGAAGTTGATTATCCGCCCATCTTCCCGTTTCAGGATTAAGCAACGGGTACTCGCTAACATTTGCATCAAAGGCTTTGAGGGCGCGTCGGTAGTCACTAAAGGCTGGGGTAACGAGACTTGTTTCCTGTAGTTGAGAAAGTTCTCTCCCAGCCCATGTTAATAGTTCTGCTGAACCGTTACCAGGCAGAATCCAGTCCGGGGTTAGATCCGGGTGTAGCTGATTTAGAGCCTCCCGTAACCGCTGATAATTCGGGTTAGGATAGGCTACCAGGTTTTTGAGTTGAGCCTCAATAGCCGCGATCGCACTTTTTGGTGGACCGAGGGGATTGATGCTGGCAGAAAAATCAAGAATAAAAGAAGGGGAACAACCTGCCAGGGCTGCTGCCCAGGCTAAGTTTCCCCCGTGAGTTGGTCGGTTCAAGGATAACTTCCGTTTAAGTCATCAGCCGTTATTTGTCAGGCGCAACTTTCTCCTTAAACAACTTCCCAGCAGAAAAGGCAGGAACCTTTGTTGCCGGGATTTCCATTTTGTCGCCGGTTTTCGGATTACGACCCTCACGGGCTTTGCGCTCGCGTGACTCAAAAGAACCGAAGCCGACCAAAGTGACTTTATCACCTTCGGAAACAGCTTCCATAATTGCTTCCAACGCCGCCGATAAAACCGCGTCGGCTTGTTTTTTGGTCACAGTCGCTTTTTCCGCAACCTTATCAACTAATTCGCCTTTATTCATCAGGAATCTCCTTTTTATCTGGCTTACAGGTCAACTATCGCTCAAAAACTGCGGTTTCGAGAACTCAATTTTGACCTTAATAGCAGGTGCTTTCAACTAAAAATCGCTGAAACACCCACAGGCTCGTAGTTTAACTGCATTATTCTAAGCTCTTACCCGCAAATATGGATCGTTGAAACCTTTAAGTTATGTAGATTTCATGATTTTTTAGGTGAGCTTACCTCAATATGAAACATTATGAGTTGTGTCCTTCCTTGATAAACCCCGATTATCCACCAATAGACGGGTTGACAACAGGCGACGGCACTACTATGGATGGAATCACAACCGAGGGAACGGGAGAGGGTGAAGGCACTACTATGGATGGAATCACAACCGAGGGAACGGGAGGGGGTGACGGCACTGTTATCGATGGGATAACGACCGAGGGAACAGGAGAGGGTGACGGCACCGTTATTGTCGGTGGACCAGCGATCGATGGAACCGTTATTGTCGGTGGACCAGCGATCGATGGAACCGTTATTGTTGGTGGAGCGGCAATGGCTTGATTTTGATGATTTTGAAGTACACCAATTCCCATCCCAATCATCAGCGAGACAACGAGCAAAGAAAATAGTTGAATTTCTCGCTCGGTTCCACTGTTAGAATTCATTGCCTTCACTCCTCACTAGTTATTACCTTGAGCTGGCGCGCCTGTCCGTTGCAGCAGTTGACGCGCATCCTGACCTGGGGTGTAGTTATAGCCAAACGAGGAACCCTGCGAATCATCCAGAATCTGAGGCGTCAGTAGCACAATCACCTCTTGTCGCGCATTCTGCCGATTGGTACTTCTAAACAATGCTCCCAAAATCGGAATATCGCCTAAAATCGGCACTTTTTGTACTGTTGTCCGGTCAGATTCCTGAATGATGCCGGATAAAATCAGGGTTTGACCATCACGTAAGCGAATCTGCCCAGAGGCAAGTTGCCGCTGTTGTACCAAGCCGATTGTGCCATCAGAAGTGTTAGTTGAAGCACCAATGGAAGAGACAGTCGGATTCGCCGTCAGTGTGATAAAGCCGTTATCGTCAATCCGCTGGACGTTAATTTGCAAAATTAAGCCAGCATTTTTAATGATTGGTTCCCGGCTTTGAGTTGTCAGGTTTGTCGTCGGGTCAGTTTGAGTGGCAATTCGTATCCCCCCAAAGACTTCCTGCGTCAAGTTGACAGTTGCCGTTTGTCCTTCTTGTACGACCAGCGTCGGGTCAGTTAGAACCTTAGCATTGCCACTAGTAATCTGAGCCTGCAACGCTGCAAGCAACCGTTTGGGGAACTGGAATACAGATGGCAGACCAAAGGTAGTCGTTGCATTTTGACCCTGTGTAACGGCTACGGTGGGTGGCGCACCATTAGTTCCCGGCGTAACCGTGATGATATTATCTGTCGGTGGCGTAAAGGTGATCACTCCTGCCCTCAGTGGGTCAGTTAAGTTAACGAAAGCGCCAGGAAAGCTTGCAGTACCACGAGGAGTGATGCTCACACGAGGATCAGCGTTGGGATCAAGTGTCACAGTACCCGGTGCTGCTCCCTGAAAAGTAACTGGGTTGTTGGGGTCGAGGAACACCGTAGCGTTGGCAAACGGATTAGTAATAACGGGAGGTGAGACAACACTACCTCCTACTTGGTCGGCACTTGGTGGTCTTAAACCGCCGTAATTGAAGACCGCTGCGCCATTATCGATCGCAAAAAAGCCATTCCCAATCCCGAAGGAGAAGCTAGCGTTAAAAGCATCGGTTCCCAAGAGGTTAATATCCACAATCTTGACATTCACCGCAACCTGACGACGGCGCAGATCCAACTGTGTCAATAAAGCGGAAGCAATTTCAACTTTGCGCGGTTCACCCACCAAGGTGATGGCATTCAGACGCTCATCCGGAGACAGCAACAGCCCTCTTAATACTAAAGGTCCTGTTTGGGTCCCTCCTTGCTGTCCTCCTGCTTGTCCAGTTTCCTGAGGAGTAATTTTTTGGACTGTTGTGCTTGTGTTTTGAATTCTTTGAGCGGCTGCTCCTTCACCAACAACGGTAATCGTTGTCTGGGTGCCTATCTGCTGTTGCTCTGCACCTTGAGAAATCAGGAAACCAACAGCTTGGCCAACTAAGGTTTGATTAAGGCGTAAGGTTCGAGCCACAAGATTGCGGGCGCCGTCGGGCAGTTGAGAACCGACAAAAATGGTATTTCCAACACGGTTCGCCTGAAGCCCAGAGATTTGGAGGACGTAGTTAAAGACGTTTTGAACTGGTTCGTTTTCCAAATCCAGCGAAATTGTCCTTTGCGCTCCCCCTGGTGCTCCTCCTGGCGCCCCTCCTGGCGCTCCAGCCGCAGCACCCCCTTCTCCGGTAAAGGCGAGGTTGAGTCCTGCGGAACGGGCAAGTAGCGATAAAACTTCTCGAACAGGCGCTTCTCGTAAAACCAAGCGGGGGACACGCACTGCTGTCCCTAAATCGATAAAGCCTGCCGAAGCATTGATATTGGAGATGGCGATGTCACCAACAGGTGGGGCGATCGCTCTTGGCAAGAAAGGCGGTGCTGGGGCAATCGGTTGTACCGCACCCGTGGCTGGAGCGGGAACTCCGTCAATCGTAATTCTTGGGTTAGGAACCAGAACATCCGGTGATGGGGCAGGTATCACTGGGGGGGGTACAACGGTTGGGACTGGGGGTTGTGTCTGCCCAGGTGCCACAGGCTGAGGGATTTGAGCCTGTACTGTTGGGATTTGCCGTTGTACGGGGGCGGGTTGAGGCGCTTGAGCTAGGGTTGTGGGAGTTGCTGGCATTGCCACCGGCGCGACCGGTTCAGGCGTCTGAGCTAGCGTTTTTGGGGTACTAGGCGTTGGCGCTTGTAAGGTTGGAAGACTTGGCGTTGCCTCTGAGGTTGGAGTTTCGGCTAAGGGTAAGGCGGGGCTAGAAACGTTTGCTTGGGTGTTAGCGGTACTAATACCTAAGGTAATTCCTTGGCCTTCTGCCTGGATAATTTGACCATTTGGAGGGCTTTTTTCCCCACTCACCGTTACCCGAACGCTGTTGGCATCCAACTGGCTCACGACAAGAGCCGTAATTCCAGGCAGGGGATTTTCCTGACGGAAGCTTTCGCCTTCCTTCAAGTTCAACTGGGTATTTGCAATATCGGCAAGCAAATCATTGCCACGGTTTACGGTAAAAACCTTTGGCGGCACGTCGCCGCCAAGGGTTTCTAGGACGAGTTTTAGATCATTTCCATTCTCGTTGAGTCGCACCGCTGTTACTTGCGTCGCTGCTGCGAAAGAGGGCTGTGCTGCTAATAGCGCTAGCCCTGTGATCGCAATTCCACTTAGTCCTTGTAATTGAGCCTGTCTCACAATTCACTCCTCACCTAATAAGAGCAATTTTCCGAGCGCTTCGGCGAGCTGCGTTAGCTTAAGAGAGTAAGGACCTTAATAAGGGCACTTAATACACTCAAAACCAACTCGCTCATCAACGCCTCGAAAAGCTTTTTATTTTTTTGTTTTTTGGGTTAGCTGGGCAGCCGCTTGGGAGGCTTCCACCTCGCTCACTGGCACTAGGGCGTCCAGCTTAAAAGTTGTTCTGAGAGTTGGGTTTCCACCGGGAACCACTTGTCTACTGTCTTTTTTAAAAATCGCGGGCGTCGCTTGGCCGTTGGCGTTAATCAAAAATCCCTGCTGATCACTCAGTTCAGATTTAAAGTCTCTAACGACTAATAGCGACTGCAACCGCTCAAAACTACGTAAGATTGACCGCACTTGGTCAAAGCTGCCCTCAAGCGTGATGTTGTAGGTTTTCCGTTGCAGCTTGCCGTTTCCTGGTACTACTCCGGCAGTATCATTACTAGCAGCTTGAGCCTCTAAAACAGGCGCAAAATTGGTCAATGCCCCATTTCTTGATTTAATCGGGTTGTTGAGATCTAGTAATAATGTATCCAGGGTTTTCTGGTTAGGAAATAAACTCAGTACCTGTTGGTTTTTCTGCTTTGCCTGCTCTAGTCTTTCCTGGGCTTGGGCAATTTCTTGCTGAATTTTTTGTTTGTTTTGAATTTGCCCCTGTCGGTTTTCCACATCTGCTTCTAACTGCTGATACTGTGTCCAAGCGGGATTTACAGCGTTGGCAAGAAGGTAGGCGGCTCCTAAAACTCCCAAAACTCCAAAGATGATTCCCCCAACTCTCGGAGTAAAAGTAATTCCAAAGGCCGTTGGATAGCTGGGGCTTTCGTCTTGACCTTCTACCGCGATAAATTCATCATCAGCGTATGTCATTGTTGAATCACTCCTTTCTCCTGAAGAGTCTTAATTCGAGTTACTAGTCCCACTGCTCCTTTACGGTCTAATTCTCGCAGTAAATCTGAAGCGGGAACATCAGTCAGATTTGTTTGAATTGTATATTGCACCGATTTTGGGAGTTCGTAGGTTACTGTGCCTGACGGCTGGTTTTGGAGATTACGACGATTCACTTCCACCTTGCCTGGGTCTTTGACTAGTTCAGCCTTGACGATTTGAGTTTCCTCGCGCTTCAAGAAGGGAGACCGCTGTAGCGTCAGGAGAAAGTAATTCACGTCATCAAATGAGCGAGCTCTTCCACTAATCTCCAGTTTCATCGTCGGGCGAGGTGCAGTGGGCGCCGCTTTTGGGGCATTTGGTGCCGCTTTGGCGTTGGGGCTAGCGGCGGGTTTTGGCGCTGTGGCGGCTTTTGCAGCCGGGGCAGCAGCCTGCGTGGCGGCGACTTGGGTTTGCTGGAGCGATGAAATTTGCACGCCAGGCGGAATGCGCTCCCGTATGTCCTCCAACATTGCTGACCAGGGCTTAATTTGATCGAAAACGCTGGCAAGTGAGGTTGTTTCCTCGTTCACTTTCGCGATTTGCTCGTTAAGTTGGGCAACTTTTTTCTCTTCGATCTGCAACTGAGCCAGTTCAGCGTCCAACTTCGCTTTTTCTGATTCTTTCTGGGCGATTTGCTGTTGCAGGACAAACCACAAGCCCCCCACTAATGCCGGCAGAAGAAGACCGACAGCCACTCCAATATAGAGTGGAGTCATCGCCCCTCTTGGCGTCGGTTTCGATGATCTAGTCACCGGATCGGGTTGTATCCCACGATCTTTTAAGAAATTAATATCTAGACTATACATGGCTTCAAACCTCTCGCAATCCTAATCCCAGTACGGTTCCTAAGCCCGGTCGTTGCACCGGCGGAATTTCTTGATCCACCTCTAGGGAAAGAGCCGTCACGGGGTCTACTTGAGTCGTGGGTAAGCTCAACCGTTGAGTGAAAAATTCATCAAGTTGTCCAATTCCGCCGCCGGGACCCGCTAAAAGTAGCTGTGCTACTTCTAAATTGTCGCTTTGATTCAGGTAAAAATCGATGGAGCGGCGCAGTTCGTCGGCTAGTTCTCCTAAAACTCTCAGAAGTGCTGCCATGCCGGGATTAATCCCTGTTTGTCCGCTGCGTGTCCCTTCAACTGGTGTGTTCGGAATCGTCATTCCTTGTAACAATTCTGTATTTCTTGAAGTGGGTAAGTTCATTGCTCTTGATAGAGCGCTTTGCAGTTGAAAGGTGCCGATGGGAACTGTTCGAGAAAATTGCGGCACACCATCGACGATGATCGCAATCTCGGTGCTGTCAAATTCAATATCTACTAACACAGCGGCTTCTTGGGGAGCAAATTGCCGCAGTTGCTCTCGAATTGTCCGAATCAAGGCAAAGCTATTAATTTCCAGCACATCGACTTGTAGCCCAGCTTCTCGAAAGGTATCGAGATACATATCGGTGACTTCCCGCCTGGTGGCGACTAGTAAGACTTGGACTTTTTGGATGCCATCTTCATCTTCAAAGAAACCCAATTTTTGATAATCTAAATCGACTTCTTCGCGCGGATAGGGCAAGTACAAACCTGCTTCATGGTTAAGCACCATATCGCGGAGTTCTTGATCGTCCAACTCGGCAGGAACGGGAATAATCCGAATAATCGCTTCCCGCATCGGGACGGCGCTGGCGACGCGCTCGACTTTAAGCTTGCTTCCCTCAATTGCCGCCTTAATCAGATCCGCCAAGGCGGGTGAGTCAGCAATTTGTCCTCCTTGAAAGATTCCTTCTGGCACTTCGTGGGAGTACAGTGTGGTTACTTTGAAGCCTTGACCTTGCTTGCGAAGTTGAGCAATATTAATCCGTTCCGGAGCCAGTTCTATGCCGATGCCCTTCTTGCCCTTTGATAACAGACCTTGAAAACGGTTAAACATATCTTGGTTTGGCGGGAGCGAAACTTTAAGTATAAATAGTGTTGAGCATTTGGATTAATCTGATTAGATTAATTCTGATGCATGGTACTCAATCTAGCTTAGAATCACCGCTGTTCGAGCGGCTAAGGCTTTTAGTTAACTCACACCCGCTAGGGAAGCAGACGTGACAGTCTATCCCTCTTTCCTCGAATAATTGCTTTTTGGTCAGATTTAAGCGGCTCTTCAAGACTGAATGTTAGGCGATCGCATAATTGTATAGTGTTTTTTGCGGTTTACTACAGCTTTTCCCTCGCCAATCTTGAGAGAGCAGTTTAATGTAATCACAATTTCTATCTATAGATAGAAGTCAAAAGTACTGATGCACCCAGTAATCTCATGGTAGCGAGGCAAAAGACTGGCGCGAGTCACTGTCTCTTGAAGCCCGGCTACCTTTAAAAACAATCCACACCTGAAGACCCAAGCATAACGCGATTTAACATCAGCAAAGCTGATCAGCCGTTGCTTCAACCAACACCCCATCATTTGCCATCTGCTTAGAGTAGGATGATTTACGGCGAACGCTTTGCATCCGATCAAAAAGTTCACATGAGCAGAATCCACAGTTGGAAACGTTTTTGCATTTTTGCCTTATTGGGGTTGCTGTTAACCTGGGTTGTTAGCTGTACTCCCCAAATTTCCCCCTCCGCAACGCCGGAAATTGAGTTCTGGACGATGCAGCTAAAACCAGAGTTTACTGACTACTTTAACAAGCTAATCGCTACCTTTGAAGCTGAAAATAAAGGCATAAAGGTGCGCTGGGTGGATGTGCCTTGGGCGGCGATGGAAAATAAAATCCTCACGGCAGTTTCGGCAAAAACGGCGCCGGATGTGGTTAATCTAAATCCGGGTTTTGCTTCCCAACTAGCAGCACGCAATGCTTGGTTAGATCTGGATGCCAAAGTCCCCCCAGATGTACAAAAGCAATATTTACCGAAGATCTGGAAAGATAGCACCCTCAACAACAAAAGTTTTGGCATTCCTTGGTATCTCACGAGTCGGGTAACGATTTATAACAAGGATTTGTTGAAGAAGGCAGGTATCAGTAAACCCCCTGCGACTTATGCCCAGTTAGCACAGGTGGCAAAGCAAATTAAGGATAAAACGGGCAAGTATGCAATATTCACGACGGTTGTACCTGGAGACTCTGGTGAGGTGCTGGAATCTTTGGTACAAATGGGGGTGGAGTTAGTGGATGCTCAGGGGAAGGCGGCGTTTAATACGGCGTCAGGGAAGGCGGCGTTTCAGTATTGGGTTGATTTTTATAAGCAAGGGTTGATGCCGAAGGAGGCGCTAACTCAAGGGCATCGACACGCGATCGAGTTATATCAACAGGGTGAAACGGCACTTTTGTCAAGTGGTGCAGAGTTTATGGATGCGATCGCAAAAAATGCCCCAAGTATTGCCAAAGTTTCCGCTGCTGCCCCCCAAATTACTGGGGAAACCGGGAAGAAGAATGTGGCGGTAATGAATTTGGTAATTCCTCGCAGCACGACGAAACCAGATGCGGCGCTGAAATTTGCGCTATTTGTAACGAATTCGGCAAATCAACTGGCATTTGCCAAGGCGGCAAATGTTCTCCCTTCTACGGTTGAGTCGTTGCAAAATTATCGCAAAGAATTAGTTGGTGGTGGTAAGGTGTCGCCGGTTGAGCAAGCGCGGGATATTAGTGCCAGTCAGATGCAACAGGCTGAGGTTTTAGTGCCGACGCTGAAGGATAGCAACAAGCTGCAAAAAGCGATTTATGAAAATTTGCAGGCGGCAATGTTGGGAGAAAAGACGGTGGATCAGGCGGTTGCAGATGCGGCTAAGGAGTGGGATAGTCGTTCTTGATTTGTCATCCTCAGCTTTAGCTGTCAAATATGGTTAGGGACAGAATCGTAGAGATGTTTCGGTAAATGTGTCTACAATACGTTTGATTCTTTGAGTGTTTTGTCCAAGTCATCCCGTTTATTTGCATCGTAAAAATTCCTAGCAATCTTTCCTGCTCCTGTGCAAGTGATAGCGGATA
>CADCTM010000391.1:0-422 GCA_902805485.1 uncultured Coleofasciculus sp.
GAAATTCTTTTCCCCCGGAGTCATCTGTGCCAGCAAAAACTCGCTATCCAGACGATTGTGAGGCTCTAGCTTATCGCCAATTAATACGCCTTTGCAGTGTTTCATCAATCGCCAAACACATTTGAAAAAGTCTTTGGGGACGTGGTTCATACTTCCCAACTGTTGCCGATAATGCCACCACCCCTCTTCTGGTACCTGATTGTCTTCTTGTGCTGTCGGTTGCACGTCCCAATCAATCTCATTCTCGGTATGTTTGACTAGAAGCGATTCTTGCTGGTGCAACAGTTGAGCCATCTTTGCATAGTCAGCCATTACCCGATGCAGCCGCCTTGCCACCTCAAAAGGGGCGAGTTCCATCAAGTGTTGATAGGCTTCATCCTGAGTGACACTCAACTCCTGTGCCAGTTGGCTAGTAATCAATA
>CADCTM010000391.1:432-2782 GCA_902805485.1 uncultured Coleofasciculus sp.
GCCCAGATAAATCAGAATTTCCTGAGTCAGGACGCCATCCCGAATATCCTCCCGACAGAACTGATGGATTTTTTCCATTATTTGGTTGTTCGGTATCGGACTGGTGATCAGCGACGCCTCACTGTAAGACCTGCCTACTGCAACCTGCTTACCGCGCACCAGCAGATTAGCGACCATGTCCGACAAACAAAGATCGACCATCTTTCGCAACCCAGCCGCTTGACGGATAATCGCCCAGATGCCTAACTGACCCGCTGTGGTGTAGACTTCATCAAGCAAATCCGCTACCGTGACCGACTCTCTCGATCCACCAAAGCCCGTGTCAAATTCCAGACCCCGCAGACGGATTAATCTCTGCAACAACTGAATTTGCTCGTAGAGGTTAACAGAGGCACGCAACTGTTGTAGTAATACATCTACCTGGGTTTCACTTTCGATCTGAAATTCTTGGCTATAGCCCAAGGGTGAATTTTTCTCTGGCTGACAAGCCAAGTGGTACTGCCCAAGCGCGGTATCTTTGATCAGCGCCTCTTGAGAAAAGGCAAAGTCATGCAGAAAATCAATCCGTTCAGTTCCTGCTGTTAACATCAACTGCTTCAACCGCCCCAGTTTGACCTTTACACCATTACAATCACCGTCAGTAAGTTCCTGCATCAGTGCCAGCAGGGCATCACTCCCCGTCTCCAGCATCGTATGGGTCAACATCAGCGTCATTGTCGGACGCCCCAGTTGATCCCAATGATCCCGGATATAAGCCAGTTCACTTTTAATCTGTTCCACCAGGAAATGGTAGTCAAGCGTCAGGTAAAACTGCTGCGGGTCTAAAATGCACGGCAGGAAAACCATTGTCTCGCCCCGCAGGCGATAAATTCTCGATGTCGTCAGACTTCGCAAACGCCGCGCCGGACGCCCAGTTAGTCCAAGTTTGTCGTTGCGACCAACTTGGGTATAAGCGGCTGAGAGTTCTTTCCCATGACGCACTTGAATCGGCTCGACTTGCTTGGGTGTTTGTGTCTCAATGCCGTGGACTTCTAGTTTGGCTCGCAACTGTTCATTTTCCGCCAGTAGCGAAATTTGTACGATCGCTTCCCGTTGCCGACCTACGCATAAGTAGCGTCCTAATGGGTCAATATCTCCAACGGACAATAACCCTTCACTCAACATCTGACCGAGCAAATACAACCCTTGCGCCCAAACTAGCGGGATATTTTCGTTCGGTAAACGTAGCTGGCTATGGGGATTTGCCTTCTCTGCCTCTATATTTTCAGCAGGAACGTAGTAAAGCTCTGGTAGGAGTTGTAAACCATCACGTTCGACGAGTAAAGACTCCAAACGCTCCTGATATTCTTTGACTTGCTCTGCATCTCCCCGAAAGATGCCATCCAGGAGTAGGTAGGTGAAAAATAAGGGCCACTCGCACTCGATATGTTCAAATTGTTGCAGTTCCCAAGGTTCATAGTGCAAGCGATCGCAATTTTCCAAAACAGTTTGGTGACCATCCCTCAAAAAACGTTTGCAGCCATACCGTCCTTGCAGTTTATTGATAATTTCCGATCGCGTGCGTTCCACTAACTCCGCATCTTCTACGGCAAACGCCGGAAAACTAATCGCGCTCAACAAAGCACCATCAACTTCTTTAGAATTAGACTCTCTAGGCAACAAGTTTTGCAGCGTAATTCGGGCACGAGCAATTTCATCAGGTAGGACGTGGACAACTGAGGCTTGAGAGCCACGCACACCAAACAAATCCAGTTTATTAATCGCTTCTAGTGCAGCTTTTGCCATGCCAACAGAACTGGCGTTGAGTTCTGGATGAGCATTATTAATCTTATTCCCTCGCTCCCAAATGCCATAATCCGGAGTTCGGTAGGCTCGACCAATGTAGTGAACCAAATTTTGGACAAAGTTCACTTCATCGATCGTATCGATAATTTCCAATCCCGAAGCAGTCATTTGGGCAAGCATCAGCAGCCAAAGCGAGGTGGCGTCAACTTGTAAATGTCCCCATTCACCATCCCCGACAACGATCTCACCCGTTTGGGTATTGTACTTAGCGTGTAAAGCCTCTTCTATAGCCTGGGTATATTTAAATTGCTCAACTTTATCAGCCTGTCGCATCATTGCGTACAACAACCCACGCATTAGCTTGATGACGCTATGTTCTAGTTCATAGATACGTCCTTTGTCATCATCATGTTTGCGATAAGCTAGCGCCAAACCCCACACAGCCAGAATGCTGTAAACGTTGTCTCGCACCCAGGCATCGTTATAGTCACCGTGGGCATTAACAGCAGTAGAAGCAGGTAGTAAACCTGTGATCGGATTTTGACGAGAGAGGATGATTGTCTTG
>CADCTM010000392.1 GCA_902805485.1 uncultured Coleofasciculus sp.
TTTTGCCTCAAAGGTATTTGCTTTACCAGCAACCTCTGGCAGGGGCGTCGTCACCTGCCATTCCGGTTTTGGGACGATTTCGACTTGAATCGGTTGTTGCTCAAATCCTGGAATAAAAAAGAATAGCGCCGCACCATTAAAATAGCCATGGGTGGCATCTAAATGATTGGTTCGTACCGATAATTCATTAGCAAACACCCGATAACGGATTGTGATTTTGGCAGTATTTGCTGTATCAATTTGCCAATGATTTTTAGTAATTTTACGAAATGCTAATGACTGCTGTTTATCACCAGTATCAGCCGAAAAATCTTGGAGATGTTTGGCATATTCCCGCACTAAATAAGAGCCAGGAGTCCAAACGGGCATTTTCAAATCTAGTAAAGGTTTCTGCCAGTTTTGCACCGAAAGCGTCACCTCAAATAGATGAGATTGAGGCTGCGGCATTGCGACTTGGTAGTGAATAGTTGGGGTGGTGCTGGCGGCGTCACTAAGACGAATGGTTGAAGCTTGAGTCATTATTAACGATGAAAAATTAACGCTTAAGCTTTTAGGTTAACGAATCATCCGGATATAGAGGGGCGAGTACTCTCCCTCGTCTTAACTTTTTTTCAGGTTATCCTCTTGATGCCAGATGAGTAAGCTGTTTGAGATTACTCAAGCAAAGAATCTGATGTTCCGGGTCAATTTTAATCCAACCCTTGCTATCGAGCTTTTCCATAATTTTGGCAGTATCCTCGACGCTGATGTCTGTGATGTCTGCCAAGTCTTTATGGGGAAAGTTAAAGATTTGAATTCCTGCGCTTGTCGGTTGCCCGTAATTTTCTGCCAACCCAATTAAAGTATTCGCTAACTTAACAGCGGGAGGTTGATGCCGTCGTTGAATGCGGACATTCGTTTGGCGGAGGCGTCGAACCATCAATTGCAGCATTCGGTGATGCAATTGCGGGTCTTTGAAGAGGGTTTGAATGAAACGTTGAGCAGAGACACTAAGTAATTTTACGTCCGTTAGAGCAATCACGTCCGTTGAGCGGGGAGATTCATCGAGAATTGCCATCTCACCAAAAAAATCACCCTTACCCAAAATTGCCAGTGTAAACACATTGTCACCAAACAGGCGTCGGACTTTCACCCAACCAGAGACGATAAAGTAAACCGCATTACCCCAGGCATCTTCCATTAAAACAGCTCGATCTGCCGGGTACTGATGCTCTACAACAACGGATAGGAGCCATTCTAATGTCTCTGGGTTAGCCGTGTTAAACAGGGGAAAAAGCTCATTGAAAGCTTTGGTCTGCATGAAATATCTTCACCGATAAAGTCTGATGAGGCAACAGCAGTAAAAGTCCAGAACAAGTGTGACGCGGTAGAAGTTTGGGCGGCAAGGTTGACACCATCGGCGTTTTCTACCCAACTACTAATTCGGTCGGGCAGGAAATCTCCTACGCTTCCATTAGACCACACCACAAGAACAGTGTGTTTCTGCTCTTGTAGGACTTCTGCCGCTACTGCCCAATTTTCTGCGCCTGCTCAACGGCAAGTTCGAGAGTTTGCGCCAATTCCTGCAATCTTTGCAAATCAGCATCATCAGCTTCCTTCAAGTAAGCTTGAACTTCCACAAAGCTTAAAAATACGCTGAGAACGTCGCTAAGTTTACAGTATTGAAGAAGTTCTCGAAGATAGAGCTGAAGTGCTTCGTAATTCATAGACCGACAATCCTTGCCGAATGTCCCTCACTCTAAAACTGTCGCAAAAAGCGCAAATCGCTGCTGTATAACCGACGAATATCATCAATTTGGTGCAGCACCATAGCAAAGCGTTCCGCCCCCATCCCAGCGGCAAATCCTGTGTAAATTTCTGGATCGTAGCCAACTGCCTTGAGGACATTCGGGTCAACCATACCGCAGCCCATGACTTCTAGCCATTTGCCTCGCCACTGCACGTCTACTTCTGCGGACGGTTCGGTAAAAGGAAAATAACTGGCACGAAAACGGATCGGCAGTTCTTCACCAAACATCGCTTGCAAAAATTCCTTAATTGTGCCTCGGAGGTCGGTAAATGTTAGCCCCTCGTCCACAGCCAACAGTTCGATTTGATGGAACACTGCCGAGTGAGTGGCATCCACCGTATCTCGCCGATAAACCCGACCAGGTGAGACAATCCGAATCGGTGGGTCATTCTCTTCCATGTAGTGAATTTGCACAGAAGATGTCTGAGTCCGCAACAAGTTGCCATCCGGCAGGTAAAAGGTATCCTGCATATCACGGGCGGGGTGGTCTGGTGGGGTATTAAGCGCCTCAAAGTTATAGTAGTCGGTTTCCATTTCTCTACCGGCGGATACGGTGTAGCCCAAACCGACGAAGATATCCAAAGCGCGGTCGATGGTGCTGTTGAGGGGGTGTTGCCGACCTTGGGGACGATAAACCCCAGGCATGCTAACGTCAAGGGTTTCGGCTTCAAGTTGTGCTTGAATTTGTGCCGCAAGCATTGATGATCGCTTTTGTTCTAAGTTGTCTTGAAGCAGTTCTTTGACTTCATTTGCGATCGCACCGATGCGGGGACGGTCTTCTGCTGTGAGCTTACCCATGCCCCGCAAAACCACAGATAGTTGCCCTTTTTTGCCCAGGTAGCTGACACGCAACTGTTCTAATTGCTCCAGGCTATCAGCGGAGGCGATCGCTTTTATCGCGTCTTTTTTGAGTGCGGCGAGTTCGGTTTCGAGCTGCGTGAGGGTCGTGGTCATGCTAGGTAATGAGAAGAGTGGAGGTTTCAATCAAACGCGATCGCTCGCGTTTTAAATGCGAATTATCTTTACCAGTTTAAACGCGATGGAGCTGTCATCTTCTCTCTTGAATCCAGAAGAAATCGCCCTTCATATTACTCCCCCCTTTTTAAGCCCTGTTGGGGGTGATATGTAGTACCTCCAAAGTTAAATCGTTATTCCTAATCTATTTGAGCCAAACGAGTCACTACGAACCAATAACGCCCCAACTGTCAAGTTAAAATCGAAAAACGACTTTCACTCTTCGGTCACGACTTCATGAAATTGCTCATCAGCAACGACGATGGTATCTTCTCTCTTGGGGTTCGCGCCCTCGCCAACACCCTTGCCGAAGCCGGTCATGAGGTTACTGTTGTTTGCCCTGACCGAGAGCGATCGGCAACAGGTCACGGTTTAACGCTCCATGACCCAATTCGCGCCGAGCTGGTTGTCGGAATTTTTCATTCAGCCGTTACAGCCTGGTCTTGTTCAGGAACTCCCGCCGACTGCGTGAAGCTGGCACTAGGCGCATTACTTGACAGATTTCCCGATTTTGTGCTGTCTGGCATCAACCACGGCTCTAACCTGGGAACAGATGTTTTATACTCTGGCACGGTTTCCGCCGCGATGGAAGGCATGATTGAAGGCATTCCCAGTGTTGCTTTCAGCTTATCTAGCCATACCTCGAAAGAGTTTGACGCCGCCGCCCTGTTTGCGAAGACTTTAGTGGCTCAACTGTGCCAGCAACCGCTACCGGAAGCGATGTTGTTGAATGTTAATGTTCCACCCGTCAAACCGGAAGAAATTGCGGGGGTGACAGTCACCCGTCAAGGTATTCGCCGTTATATTGATACTTTTGAGAAACGAGTTGATCCACGAGGCAAAACCTATTATTGGTTAGCGGGGGAAGTTGTTCAGGATGTAGAACAACCTACCCATCTCCATCTTCCCGATGATTTGCCGACAGATGTTCAGGCAATTCGCGACAAATTTATTAGTGTGACGCCACTGCAATATAATCTCACTGATCCAGCAGGAGTTGATAGTTTACAGAAACTAGGACTTGATTCACTGCGGTCAGAGTAAAGTAAATTCGTTCCAGCCCAATGTCTCTACGATCAAGGACCGCCACCTTTGTAGTAAAGCTCAAGAAATCGGAAAAACCTCTCGCAGAGTTCTAAATCTCTTGCTCCTGATTGCATTTCTTTAGTAATTTCTTCAACAGCCTGCATCCAGTAAGGGCGCTCGCTTGGCGGTTCGTTGGTTTTTCGCCGTAGTCGCTTGCTGATGATGGCATCCGCCACATTTACCAGTTGGAAAACCTGGACAATAAAGGGGATTTCCTCACCGCGCAACCCGTCAGGATAACCTGTGCCGTTGAGCCGTTCTTGATGAGAACGGACTAAGGGGGCAAACTCTTGGAGAACAGGCAGTTGATTACAGATAGACTCTGAAACTTCTGGATATTCTCGAATCTTTACCCACTCTTGGTCAGTCAAAAGAGTGGGCTTGAGCAAAATCGAGTCGGGAATGCCAATTTTTCCTAAGCCGTGACAGTAGCTCAAAAAAATGAGTTGGCGCATTTGTTCTTGATCTAATTTCAGCCAGCGTGCCAGGTTCAGGCACATGGTTCGCAAACGGTAGCACCGTAAACCTGCCTGGAGGTTTCGCGCCAACTGGATTTGCTCAAGAAAACCTAAAATCTCAGCGTCGCCGGGACGAAGCATTAAACTTTGAACTTAGTGGATACAGTTTCCTTTATTCGTAATATAAACAAAAGCGATCGCTTCTGTCTGTTTTACAAATGGGTAATCGCCCCAAATAGCAGATTCCCCTCGACATTCATTTCATTTGGTAAAGACATTATGCCCCTTAGTCTAGCCAAAACTTGTTAATTTTTTGAGTTACGCGATCTGCATTAGCCTACGGATCGCTGATGCTCCCTCGTCGCTAACGCCAATTACAAGACTAAAATTATATCCGATTTAACTAGGATTTAGAGCATATTGAACTAACTGAGTCAATTTTTGCCGCAGAGTCTCCAATCCCAAGCGCTCACTCGCTGAAATAAACACTCCTTGAGGAAATTCTTCTTGAGCGAGTATCAGGGAGTCACTGTCTACCTGGTCAATCTTATTAAACGCCACCAGGATCGGTCCCGGTGTCACAGGCATTTCTGACAAGATCGACATGACAGAACGAATATGACTTTGCCATGCCGGATGAGATAAATCCACAACATGAAGCAAGGCATCAGCTTCCGTCACTTCTTCTAAAGTGGCGCGAAACGAGTCTAGCAGGGATGGGGGCAGTTCATGGATGAATCCCACGGTATCAGTAAGCAAAATCGAGGTCTGCTCTCCTGTTGAGGCATTAGCAATCGGTAGGCGGCGTGTGGTTGGGTCGAGGGTGGCAAATAGCTGGTCTGCCGTGTAGACTTCGGCATTAGTAAGCGTATTCAACAACGTGGATTTTCCCGCATTTGTATAACCAACAACAGCAACCGAAGGTACCTCGTGTTGCTGACGCCGTTGCCGCATCCGGGAACGATGAGCTTGCAATTGGTTCACTTCCTGCTGTAAACGGTTAATGCGGCGTCCGATGGCACGGCGCTCGGTTTCCAGCTTGGTTTCACCAGGACCACGAGTACCAATACCGCCGCCTAATCGTGACATTGCCTTCCCGCGACCGGTGAGGCGGGGCAGCATATATTCTAGTTGTGCCAGTTCCACCTGCAATTTACCCGCTCTCGATTGGGCACGTTGGGCGAAAATATCGAGAATGACTTCGGTACGGTCAACGACACTGACGCCGATTTGAGATTCTAGGTTGCGGATTTGTGCTGGCGAGAGGTCACGATCAAAGACAACGAGGTTAGCGCCGATGGTTTGTACCGTTAGGGCTACTTCCTGGACTTTACCTGCACCGACAACGGTTTGGGGATGAGGACGCGATCGCTTTTGTCGCATTGTCTGCAACACTTCTCCTCCGGCTGTTTCCACTAATCGGGCGATTTCTGCCAAACCGTCTTCAAATCGCGCTTTTGTCATGTCATCCGTCATTAAGCCAAAAATCAGTACCCGATCTTGCTCAATATCTCTGGCATCTACGGGTTTAAAGACAAATTCGCGTCTAAATTCGGCTTCTATTCCTTCTACCAAATCTGAGAAATCCTGCTTAGTTAGGATATCTAGGCTTAAAGGGGGTGAGAGATTCCAACTCAACCCAAAGCTCGCTGGCTGAAGGCTGTTATCCTGTGTTTGCACGGGTTGCTCGGTTGGCGCTATCAGGTGAGCTAAGTAGGTTTCTTTGATGTAACCTGTCGCCCCACCACCCCGCCGTTCAAAGCCTGATTCGCTAATATTTAGCACCACCAAGGCATCCAGTCGCTGAATTGCCATGGCGGTTAATGCTGCTTCTTTTGGGCTTTCTAATTTGAGCTGCGTGGCAATGCAGCGAATCCCACACAGTCGTTCTGCACCATAACGGGGTAATTCTTGAAGGGGAATTTTTGTCTGTGTGGGCGTACCAACCCCAACCCGAATCACCTGTCCTCGGCGATTTATATAGGTACACAACGGTTGTTTGATATCAGCACTAATCGCTGCCAGTCGCTGGGCAAACTCTGGCGTTGTTAGGCTATCGCCTGGGAGGCGTTGTTGATACAGCCGTTGCATCTGCTTGAGCTGGCTGGACTTAAGACCCTGAAGATTGCCGTAAATAGTCTCGATAGGCTCTCTTAACCTCAAACTTTATGAGATCTATTTTACAAATTTGCAGGCAAAATATGGGAACAGATTACAGCGTAATCTCCGTCATTCTTTAATACCTGGATGGAGAGCGGGCAAAGACGCCCAAGAAAACAAGCCAGAACTAAGGGCTTTATTGTTCAGCTCTGGCTCTACAATTTCTATGTTGTCTTTCAAATGTTCCCAAATTTAAGACCCAATTAGAAGGCGGTCGTACCAGTTAAGAAATTGTCCACCTCAAAGTGCGATTTTTATCTAAAGCTGGTTAGAAGCTACATTAATTTGACGGTCATTTAAGCAAGTTGCATAATGCTATTCCCCAACCAGGGCATCACTTCCTAGACTTGAAGGATAAAGAGTTGGGATTGAGAAATGCACGTAATTTTAGGTTTTATTGCTGTTGCTTGTTTTGGACTTGTTGCCGTTATTGCTGAGGGAAAGCCACAGGCTAATAATACTCTCAAGACCCCTAGAAATAAGCGTGGTCTTAGTCGTAGGTAAGCTGTTTCAATATTAATTGAAAGCAGTTATTAGGTTTAAAAAATGAAGAAAGCAAAAGCTGGTTATCTATTCGCCAAGGGTTACTTAAAAGGCGATCGATCTTCACTAACTCAAAAAGAAATCGCGATGCTACTTCTGGCAAAGCGATCTGGTACTTCCCTGGAAGCGACTGCCAAACTGATCTTATTGCTAAGAGCTAACAAAAAAGCTGTTGACCAAAAAGCAGCTAAGGGATAAAAACCAGGGTGAAGACAGAGACTTGTCTAGTTTTTACTAAAACATTGAGTTTCTTTTGAGCTTTAGGGTGCATGAGGGCAGATCCGACGATATAAGGAGAGAAGGGAAGAAAACTACAACAGAGGAGACGACCTCATGTCCGTACCTGGTAAATTGGAACTCACGATTAAAATCAACGAATTTCCTGCTGATGTTAAGACTGTGGAGAATGGTTGGAAGGAGTTTGAGCTTGACTGTGATGGTCAAGTTGTCTCGGTGAAAGTTAAGCCGAAAGTGTTTAAAAAGCTAGAACAAGCACAAGAAAATTATCCCATGTGGGTTGCCGCGATCGCTGGCAAAATGGGATTACCTACGGAAAATGGCTTTGTACTCAATGAGCCGAATATCCAGGTGTTTGAACGCAAACCCAAAGAACCCAAAGAACCGACAGAACCCGCAGCAACGGCTACAACCTAGGACAGAGGGGCTAGTTTTGTTTTTTGTGGTAATAGTTCCATAATCGCCTCAACTAGCTCTTGAGGGCGGCAAAGCTTGGATAGGTAAGCATCAGCTCCTTGCTTGCTGCCCCAATAAAAATCACAGTCTTCGGTTTTATTGGAAAACATTAGTACGGCTGGTTTATAGGCTTTGTCGTCAGATTTGAGTCGGCGGCAGACTTCGTAACCATTCATCCGAGGCATGACGATATCAAGGATGACAAGTTCGGGATGATGACTCTCAACCAGTTGGAGTGCTTCGACGCCATCGCCTGCAAAAATCACCTCTAACCCAATCCGTTGCAGGATTTTCCAGATGATTATTTGTTGTGTGCGATCGTCTTCCACTACCAGCGCTATGCCCATAATTATTTATTATTGATTTCACTTCTTCAATTTTTCTCGCCAAACTGGTGGATTCGGGAAAAATTGAGCAAGAAATCATTAATAAATGTCAACAGTTAAGGATTATGTTTCCAGTGGGGGTTGCTTTTTTTGTGTTGAGGGGAGGTAATGCTTTTACAACGTGAGCAAAACTAATTATCCAATAGCCTTCCGCCATCGCTCAACCGCTATTTGCAACCTCTGGGTCAACCACTGATCATACTGTGGATAAACAGGCAAGCGTGGCACTAAATTCCACCGAGCAGGTTCCATGATTTTATTCAACTCCTGATAGTTAGGATGGGGATAATCAGGATTCACCTCATCTTTTGGCCCAATTCCTCCTAAATCCCTCGCACCAGCGTCTAAACAGGCAAGTAACCAATTAGCATCAGGCACTAAATTCGGAGGAATTTGAATTGTAATATCCGACGGCAGAATTTGACGCGCTTTTGCAATCACCTCTGGCAATTGATGAGGGTTAAAGGCTGGAGCATCCCAAGTTTGCTGACTTCCTGGACTATGGGGTTGCAGGATAACTTCCTGGATGTGACCATAACAAGAGTGAAGATTTGCGATCGCATCCAGTGTATCCCACCAATCCTCTTGAGTTTCCCCAATTCCTAGCAGCAACCCTGTTGTAAATGGAATTTTTAATTTTCCTGCCCATTCCAGTTGTTGTAGACGCAACTCTGGTATCTTACTGGGAGCGTGGCGGTGAACGGTTTGCAATAACCGAGGCGTTAGCTGTTCTAACATTAACCCCATCGAGACATTAACCGTCTTAAGCTGTGCCATCTCCTCATAACTTAATGGACCCGCATTTGTATGAGACAAAAATCCTAAAGATAATGCTAATTCACTGATGTCATAAATCCGCTGGAACCACCCTTGCCGCCGTGATGAGTGGGGATGCACCTCGCCGCTGAGAATGAGAATTTCACAAACACCCTGATCTTGAAATGTTCTTAACTTATTTTGGGCATCTGTAAGCGTCAACCAAGGACTTTTACCAGGTTCAGCACGAAAATTGCAGTAAGTACAGCGATTAAAGCACTCATAAGTTGGGACGAGGGTGTATGCCGGACTATAGGTAACAATTCGGGAATCCAAAACAGGCATGGGATAGAAAAATCAGGGACTTAATATTTATAAGTGTGACTGATCTAGCAATGCCTTGTTTTTCTTGACCAGTTTATTCTTGAACCCAAATATCAGATTGTTGTTTGGCGTAGATATTTTTCATGTGCTTCTTGACAGTGTTGATTGTGATGTATAGTTGGGCGGCAATCTCTTTGTAAGAGTGTTTTGCTTGACGAAGTAACCAAACTTGTGCTTCACGGTGAGTCAAACCATATTTCTTGACATCAGTCAGTGCGGCATTTTGGGTCGATTGCAGCCTGTCTTCTACTGTTACTAATAAGTACGGGTTGCCGCTTTTCTCTAAATCCAACCAGCGCACCCGAATCCGAAACGTGGCTGAATTATCTATGCTAATTTCCGACTCGATAATCAGTTTATCGTCGCTAAATAAATCACGACTCTCAATTAAAGATTCGCAGACACGCCAAATTTGCTGCGGAATGGAATTAACCGATGATCTCCCTTGGCAAAGTTTTTGGCAAATACGACGCGCGCAATCATTGGCAAGAACCAGCTTTCCTTGCTCATTTACAATAAGCACGCCATCAATAAAACCTTCCAGGACTGCTTCTAGCACGTAAACCTCCTTCATGATGACTGAGAAGTTGATTGATGAATGCACTTCTCAGATGAGTGTTAAATTCATTTTGATTTTTGAATAGGTGTACCTACAATGAGCCGACTGAAGATTTCCCAAAGCACCTGAATTCAAATTTTTAGACTGAAGGACGGTGAACAGCTATGAAGCAGGGTGAAGTTTTTTTATCAGTTGTTAGTTTTAGTGAGAAAATACGAAATTATAAGAGATCAGGGTGTTGATCTAGATTGCTTGCATCAAATACAAGCAATTAGTAGCTGTAGTAACAAACTAATTTTTAGTCAATCTGTGGACACAGATTACTGGGTATAAAATCTACTGCCTTTGTCTCCTAGACTTATCGCATAAAAAGCCAGCAAAAGAGTGAGATTACTACAGGTACGTAGCAGAGGTTGATTTTTGCAAAAGCTACACTCTCCAAACAACCCTTGGGATATGAATCCAGAATTTATCGATCAGTGGTTTTCTATTGAGCAACAGCGCAACTATATATCAATGCTTACTGGACGGGTTGGTTTAACCCGCCGTCGTGCTGAATGTTTTGTGCGATTGTGGATTTATTTACTGCTAAAGCATCAGCAAGAATCAGGATCTCGCCCAAAACAACCCTTAACTCAATTAGACATTCCAGATGGATTTGTCGCTTGCACTCATCGGGAAGCGGCGGAACTTTTTTACGAAGACAAAGATAGAGGAAGCGATCGCGCAGCAGGTATGATGATCGATAAGCTGCTGGCATTGGGATTACTTGAGAAGCAATTTGATGGCAACTGTTTATATCAAATTCGCTCTTTGCCAAGTCTGAGCTTATCTCAACCCCCAGAACAACCAGCAAAAATTATTGTCGATGCTTTCAATCCTCGAACTGATGCGGTTCCGGTTGCCAGTTTTTTGGCTCGCAACTATAACTGGATGAACAACAACACTACAGCTATTCCTCATAAAATTACAAAGTTACTGCGGCAGTGGGCAGACCAATACCCTGTAGGAATGCGTGTTTTGCGCTGCTGTGAAACTTTTCATCCCGTAGGATTTTACCTACTTTACCCCACCTTACCCGAATGTGAGGTGAATTTCTTTCTCCCTCCCAGCAGAAGCCTTCATTTAGGTTCTGCCTCGGATATTGACCCCCTGACTATCGCTACCCCAAAAAACCCTGATTGTGATCGAGACTCGGTGACATCGGTTTTAGTGCGTAGCTGGATGATCGATTCTCCTTATCGGAATTGGGAAAATGTGTGTATGTTTCTTCAAGATGTGCAAAACACATTAGGACGAATGCAGGATGATTTCCCCAACCTCTGTGATTTTTACTCAATTGTCATTCATCCTCAATATGAAAAACTGGCAGTGAGCCTGGGGTTTCAGAAAATCGGTATTGATCCAAAGTTATCGGTTTACTGGATGTACACTGCAGTCGAGCACTTTTCAAGCTTAGATATGGAAGAAGTCGTCTCAAAGCTGGAGTTTGCCTCTCCTTCTCCTGAATTCTAGAAGCCTTCCTCTAAAAGGAATTTGACTGAATCAATACAAGTAACTTAATAAAACTGAGAGCAATTTTGAGAATTATCTTTACAAAATTTCATAAAGGAGATAGATTAAATACAGACAGACATCAAACACCTGTCACACCTCAAAAAAACAATAGCAATCATAAAACAATGACAACCACCCTACAGAGAGAGCAAAGCGCCTCCCTTTGGGAACGCTTCTGCAACTGGGTAACATC